>NZ_CEFZDU010000001.1:0-139630 GCF_979578155.1 Candidatus Nitrospira neuquenensis
AAATGACGCAACGAATCACTCCAGGGTAAGATTTCCAAATGGCTTGACAGGGGCGACGAGCGGCGACTCCGCGCGCCTTGACACCCGCGGAACCGAGTTGTTAAGGTGGCGCCCGTGCCGAGGTAGCTCAGTTGGCAGAGCACAGCCCTGAAAAGGCTGGTGTCGACAGTTCAATTCTGTCCCTCGGCACCATCCTCTTCCGACCGCCCCTTCCTCTCCTCATCATCCGACCGACCGCCGACGCTCAGCCCCGCGGATCACCCATGCCGATCGCCGGAGGGCCTCCAGGCGCCCTCTCCCCCGGCGCCAGCCCCTTCAGATGATAGAGCGCGATCGCGGCCGAGGCGGCGACGTTGAGCGACTCCACCTTCCCGCCCACCGGGATGTGGAAGCGCAGCGTCGCACGGCCCAGTGTCGCCGGCGAGAGCCCGCGGCTCTCGTTGCCGAGGGCGACGATCGTCCGCGGCGGCGCCGGGCCGACCTCGCGGAGACTGCTCCCGCCCTTTCCCGCCGGCACGGCGGCGAGGATCGCGCAGCCCTGCTCGGTGAATCGCGAGGCATCGGCCGCCTGGAAGAGCGGCAGGCTCACGACCGCGCCGGCCGCGGCCCGCACCACCTTGGGACTGAGGGGATCGGCCGAGTCCGGCGACAGCCAGAGGGCGTCAGCCTCGAAGGCCAGCGCCGTGCGGATGATCGCCCCCACGTTGGCCGGGTCCTGCAGCCCCTCGCCGTAGAGGCCGAGCAGCCGGGTCCGCCTGAAAAGTTTCGCCTCGTCCCAGGCCGGCGACCGGACGACCGCCAGGAGGCCGGGCGCGCTCGTCAAGTCGGACAGCTTGCGGTAGGCCCGTTCCGGGCAGAGGCTCACGCGGGCGGCCGCCCGTTCCAGCCTGGCGAGGACCGCCGGCTCGGCGCGATCGACGAACTCGCGGGTGACGACGAGGGCGAGCAGGAGCGGGCTGTCGCGGTCGAGGAGCTCCAGGATCGGCTTGACGGCCTCCAGGACGAAGGCGCGCTCGGCCTCCCGCGCCTTGCGGTCCCGGAGCAGCTCGCGGATCGCGGCCGCGCGCGCGGCGGGCAGTGTCGCGAAGGTCGGCATGGGGCTCACCAGTACCGGTCCCCGGCGTCCCTGTCAAGGGCGCCTCGGCCGTTGCGCGGCGAATGGCGGTTCAGTATCATCCCGCCATGTCCATCGGGGTCCACATCCAGGCCTGGCGGGAGCACCGAGGCCGATCGGTCGCGGAGCTGGCCGCCAAGGCCGGGCTTGCGCCGGCCGCGTTGGAGGCGATCGAAGCCGGCGACTCCGACCCTTCCGTCTCGACACTCGACGCCCTCTCCTCGGCCCTGGGCATCCCCGCTTCCTGGCTCTTCGCCGAGCCGGCGCAGATCGTCCTGCTCACGGCGGAGACGGACGGCGAGGACGGCGATCCGCCTCCGAGCGACTGCCCCGATCCGGTCATCGAGCGGATTCTCCGCGGGCGGCGGCGCGACCGCGCCCTCTACGCGCTGCTGACGGCGCTGCTCCAATCGGAGGACGAGAAGCTCATCCGCGCCGCCGAGGTCAGCCTGCGCAGCCTGCTCAAGCAGTCCCGCACCGCGCCCCTCCCCTGGCAAAACCGGCGCCCCGGCAACTTCGACCCGCCGGCCGATTAGCTCCGTCGCCCCGCCCGGTACAATAGCGCGGCCACGCCGAGGAAGATCAGCAACCCCGGCCAGGCGCCGAGCGGCGGCGCTTTGAACAGGGCGAAGGGATCGGGATCGATCCCGGGCCAGAGCGCGGTCAGCGCCAGGGGCACGGCGAGGACGATGCCCATCAGGGCTTCGCCGGTCACCAGCCCCGCCGCGAAGAGGAGACCGGTGTTGGTGCCCTCCTTTGAGACACCGACACGCCGCGCCGCCTCGGCGACACAACCGCCGAGCAGGATCGCCGCCGAGAGCTTGAGCGGCAGGTAGATGCCGAGCGCGACGCCGAGCACCGGCAGGCGAAAGCCGGACCCAACCGCGGCCAGCCGCCGGTCAATCAGGATCACCGCAGCGCCGATCAGCCCGCCGAGCCCGATCAAGTCCCAGGGCAGGCCCCGGCCGAAGACCCCCTGGGCCAGGCTCGCCATCAGGGTCGCCTGGGGCGCGCTCAACGGATGGGGATGGGCCGCCGTGGCGGCCCCGATCCCGTACTTGGCCTGAAGCAGCGCGAGCACCGGCGGCAGGACGAGCGCGCCGGTCGCGACGCCGACGACCTGCATGACCTGCTGCTTCCACGGCGTCGCGCCGACCATCTGCCCGGTCTTGAGGTCCTGAAGGTTGTCCCCGCCCATCGCCGCGGCGCAGCACACGACCGCCCCGATCAGCAGCGCGGCGGCCGGGCCGTCCGGATGGCCGACGCCCATGGCCAGCACGAGCAGCAGCGAGGCGAGCATGAGCGTCGCGATCGTCACGCCCGAGACGGGGTTGCTGGAGCTGCCGACCAGCCCCGCCATGTAGGCGGCGACGGAGGAGAAGAGGAACGCGGCGACCGCCATCACGAGCGTCATCCCGGCGGCCACGACGGCCTCTCCCACCGCCTCCCGATAGATGAGCCACATGGGGAGCAGTGAGCCGAGGAACGGCAGGACGATCCACGGAAGCGGGGCGTCGCGCTCGGTCCGCGGCACCGATCCGCCCGCGCCGGCGGCCGCGCGATCGCGCGAGGCCTCCACCAGGCTCTTGAGACTCGCGAGCACGGGACCGCGCAGCTCGACCAGAGTCCAGAGCCCGCCGGCCAACATCGCGCCGATGCCGACGAAGCGGATCTTCCCGCTCCACACCGCCCGGGCCGCCGCCATGCCCGTCGAATCCGGCGGACTTCCGTTCAGGGCGGAGTAGAGCGGCAGCAGGAGGCCCCATCCGATCGCGCCGCCCAAGAACACCACGAGCGCCGTGTTCAGCCCGATGATGAACCCGACGGCGAGCAGCGCCGGCGAGAGGTTCAGTCCGGCATAGAAGACCGCACCGCCCGCGGTCGTCGCGCCCTCCATCGCCTCGCTCCAGAGCCGCGCGCCGCTCTCGCCCAATTTGACGAGCCCGCCGGTCAGGCCCGCGCCGAGGAGGGTCCGCAGGCCGGCGCGCGCCGGGTCTTCGGACACCGCCCCCGCGTCCGTCCTGGTTCCCCAGCCGGCCTTGAGGACTTCCGCCGTCGCGACCCCCTCGGGAAAGCGCAGCCGCGCGCCGAGGATCAGCGCGCGGCGCAGGGGGATCGTGAAGAGCACGCCCAGAAGCCCGCCGACGAGGCCGATCGCCGCGGTCCGCCAGTAGTCCACGACGGGCCAGGCGCCGATGAGGACCATGGCCGGAATCGTGAAGATGATCCCCGCGGCCAGGGCCTCGCCCGAGGAGGCGGCGGTCTGGACGATGTTATTCTCCAGGATGTTCGCGCGGCGGAACAGGCGCAGGATCGCCAGGGCCGCGACAGCGGCCGGGATCGAGGCGGAGACGGTCATGCCCGCGAAGAGGCCCAGGTAGGCGTTCGCCGCGGCAAGCACCGCGGCGAGGACCACGGACAGGATGACCGCCGTGACCGTGATCTCCGGCGGCGATTCCGCCGGAGGGACGACCGGCGCGTCGGCGGGCTGGTCCTGGTCGCGGGGCATGGCGAGCGGGTTCTTAGCACGATCGCCCCCGGCCGTCAAAGCGGCGGAAGCCGACTGGACAGCGGACCGGTCGAGGCGCTACAAGGGGGCGAGCGAAAGGAGCACCCATGACGCAACAGACGACGATCGGGCAATTGGTCCTCGACCGGCTGCACGAGATCGGGGTCCGTCATATTTTCGGCGTCCCCGGCGACTATGTGCTGGGCCTCTTCAAGTTGATCGAGCAGTCGCCCATCAAGACGGTCGGCACGACGCGGGAGGACTGCGCGGGGTTCGCCGCCGACGCCTACGCGCGGGTCAACGGCGTCGGCGCCGCCTGCGTGACCTATTGCGTCGGGGGGCTGAACATCGTGAACGCCGTCGCCTGCGCCTACGCGGAGCGCTCGCCGGTCGTGCTCCTTTCCGGCTCGCCGGGGCTGGCCGAGCGGGTCCGCAATCCCCTGCTGCACCACATGGTCCGCGACTTCTCGACGCAGCGGGCCGTGTTCGAGAACGTCACCGTCGCGACCGCGGTGCTGGACGACCCCCTGACCGCCCAGCGAGAGGTCGAGCGGGCGCTCGCGGCCCTCATGCGGTACAAACGGCCGGTCTATATCGAGGTCCCGCGGGATCGTGTGCACACGCCGGTCCGGCTCACGACCGTTCCGTCCCCGCCGGACAGCGAGGCGAGCGACGAGGCGGCGCTCCAGGAGGCGGTCGCCGAGGTCCGCGAGATGCTCGCGATGGCGGACCGGCCGGTGGTCCTGGCCGGCGCGGAGGTGCACCGGTTCGGCGTCCAGGGTGACCTCGCGCGGCTGGTCGAGCGGATGAACGTCCCGGTCGCGACCACGCTGCTCGGCAAGTCCGTGATCCGCGAGGACCATCCCCTGTACATCGGCGTCTACGGCGGGCTCATCGGCCGCGACGAGGTGCTGGAGTTCGTGGACCAGGCCGACTGTCTGCTGATGCTCGGGTCGATCCTCACGGACATCGACGACGTCGGCGTCCACGCGACCCTGCTCGCGCAGGGGCGGACGATTCACGCGACCGCCGACGCGATCATGATCAAGCACCACCGGTACGACTCGGTCCGGTTCGAGGACTTCGTGCGGGCGCTGGCGACGGCGCCGATGCCGTCGTTCCCCTCACGCCCCCTGCCCGACTGGCCGGCCGAGCCGGAGGCGGCCCCGGCCCCCGGCTCGCCCGTGACGCTGGAAGGCCTCTTCGCCCACCTGAACGGGCAGCTCGACGAGGACACGACCGTCGTCGCCGACGTGGGCGAGGCGCTCTTCGCCTCGGCGGACCTGCGTGTCCACCGCAGCGCCGAGTTCCTGGCGCCGGCCTACTACACCTCGATGGGCTTCGCCGTACCCGGCGCGCTCGGGGCGGCCTGCGCCGACCCGTCGCGGCGCCCGATCGTGCTCGTGGGCGACGGCGCCTTTCAGATGACGGGGACGGAATTGTCCACCTGCCTGCGGCAGAGGCTGGCCCCCGTCGTGATCGTGCTGAACAACCGGGGCTACTCGACCGAGCGGGAGATGGTGGACGGCCCCTTCAACGACGTGCAGGACTGGCGGTACGAGCGGGTCTGCGACCTCATCGGCGGCGGCGTCGGTGTCCGCGTGGCGACCCACGAGGAGTTCGCGGCGGCGCTCGGGGCAGCCCTGGCCGATCCCAAGCGCCCCTACCTCCTCAATGTGCTGCTCAACCCGGCGGACCGCTCCCGCGCCATGGTCCGCCTCGCCAGGCGCCTCGCCCGGCGGATCTCGCTGGATCGGGAGTGAGGAGGAACGACGGGGCGTCGGCTATTTCTTCGCCGCGAACACCTTGGCGTCGCAGGCGAAGTACTTGATCTGCTTCAGCGGGATGATGATGACTTCCTTCTCGGAGTCCACTTCGAGGACTTCCATGTCGTCGCTGATCGTGTGGCGGATCGCATCCCGGACGAACAGTTCCTGGTTGTCGGTGAAGACCACCTTGACCCAATAGACCACGAGCGACTCCCGGTTAGAGATGAGGGACGCCGAAGCGGAGCCAGTGTAGTGCAACGCCCTGGCGGAGGCAAGGCGGAAGGGCCTCATCCGTCCCAGCTAGCCCAGCGCGGTGGTCCGGTCCATGATGTGTGCGGCCTTCATCAGGAGCAGAAGGTCGGCCGGCAACACGAAGCGCAGGGCGGGCTTCTCAGGGCACCTGACGACGGCCGCGCCGGCCGGCCTGCGCCGGGCACCTCTCCGCGTGCGGACGCGCCAGGCCGGCGGCAAGCAGGGCCGGCGTCTCTCGCCCTCGTGCTGGACGGGGACACGAAGAAGGGAATGCGCAGGTCTTCACCGGCGACGACAACCCCGCGGGCAGGCAGGCGATCCACCACGGGATCACGGTGGTGGACAACCGGCGCGCCGTGCGTTCCGCTCTGGGCTATCAGAGCCCGCCGGCATTCGAGGCGAGGCGTCGCCTGGAGGAGGCGGCCCAAGCCGCTGCGTCCGATGACTCACGCTCAGCACCGGCACCCGTGCCTCGACGCACGGGGCGCCTTACGCCCGCCATCCCTCCCTCCGCCGCCGCTCGTCAATGACGATCAGAAACCACGGGTCGGAGCATCCCCTTGACCGACGCCCCTCTCCAACGCCGCTTGCAGCTTCTTCACCTCGACCAGAACGCGCATAAACCGCCTTCCTAACGGCGTCAGCCGGTATTCGACGACGACCGGCGGCTTCTCCCCGTGCACCCGGCGGTCGAGCAGCCCAAAGCGCGTGAGTTTGCGCAGGCGCTCGTTCATCACCTTGGTCGAAAGGCCGGGACAGGCCTTGAGCAACCGGCTCGGTCGAGCCAGGCCGTCGGACAAGAGCCACAAGAGCCGAACGGTCCACTTGCAGCCGATCACCTCTTCGACCATGGCGGCCGCGCCGGGACGTCCCGCCGTAGAGGACGGAAGCCCCGCCAGGTCGGATGGGGCCCCGGGTACTTTGTGGTGCCCTCGGTACCGATTGGTGCGATCTTGCGGCAAAGAGGGGATGTTGGGCACGCTAGCCGGCATCAGCGCCCCATCCGTTCATGAAAGGAGTGTAGCCATGACACACGCACCAGCAATTGCCGGATACACCTACGGCACCGCCGCCGTGTCGCGCTCGCCGGTGAGCCTGGCCGACTTCGAGCTGATGAAACAGAGCGTGCTGTTCACCGACGACGATGTGAAGGCGCTGCGGCAATCCTACGACATCGTCAAAGACCAAGTCGAGGCCATCCTCGATGTTTGGTACGGGTTCGTGGGGCAGCATCCGCACCTCTTGGCGACCTTCACGGGACGGACCGATGGCAAACCGATCACCGAGTACCTGGCGGCCGTGCGCAAGCGGTTCGGCCAATGGATCGTGGATACGGCGCGGGCCGAGTACGATCAAAAATGGCTCGACTACCAGCACGAAATCGGGCTCCGGCACCATCGCGCGAAGAAAAACCAGACGGATCGCGTCACGGCGGTGGACCATGTGCCGTTCCGGTACCTGTTCGCCTTGATCTTTCCGGTCACCGTCACGCTGAAGCCGTTCCTCGCCAAGAAGGGCCATTCCCCGGAGGAAGTCGACACGATGTACCAGGCATGGGTGAAGTCGTGCCTGCTTCAGGTGACGTTGTGGAGCCACCCCTATGTGAAAGCCGGCGACTTCTGAGGTGGCGCTGTTGGGCGGTGGGCGGCCCACTCTCGCCGCCGGTCGGGGATTGGGGAGCCCGGTCCGTCCTCCGTCCGCGAGACCGTCGTCGCATGGGCGGCTGCAGAGGTTCCGCCCGCGTGATGGAGAGGGGTGTCGGTATACCCCACGGCACGGCAGCGGGCTGTTGACGCAATCAGAGCCGGCGCCTCGGTAGCGAGCGGTCAGGAGACCCCTGACTCGTCGCCCAGCTCCCGAGACCGCCGGGCGGCGGTCTCGACCGCGGCGATGAAGGCGGCCCGCACCCGCCCCTCTTCCAGCTTCTGGAGCCCCGCGATGGTCGTGCCGGCCGGTGAGGCGACCTGATCCTTGAGCATCGCGGGGTGGACCCCGCCCTCGATGAGGAGGCGGGCGGTGCCCAGGACGGTCTGGGTCGCCAGCAACTGGGCCGTCGGTCGGGGCAGCCCGGCGCGCACGCCGCCGTCGGCCAGGGCCTCGACCAGCAGGCAGATGTAGGCCGGCCCGCTCCCGCTGAGCCCCGTGACCGCGTCCATCAGCCGCTCCTCGACCTCCACCACCAGCCCGATCGATTCGAAGAGCGCGCGCGCCGCCTCCCGGTCAGCCGGCTGGACGCCCGGGCCCATCGCGAGCGCCGTCACGCCCTCACCGACCGACGAGGGCGTGTTCGGCATGGCGCGCACGATGGGCACGGGCCTCGGCAGATTGGCCCGGACCCTGGCGATGGGATACCCGGCGGCCACGGAGACGATCAAGGCGTCATGCCCTATTGATTCGCCGATTCGAGAGAGCACTTCATCCAGCACTTGAGGTTCGACGCTGAGCACCAAGAGGCCGGCCTGCCGGGCCGCCGACCGATTGTCGTCCCCGACCGCGACGCCGTAGCGCTGGGCGAGATGGGTCCGCCGGTCTGGACGGATGTCCGTGGCATGGATCAGGTCGGGGGGCAGCAGGCTGGCCTTGAGCAGCCCGGCGACGAGCGCCTCGGTCATGCTCCCGCCGCCGATGAAGGACACCCGCCGATTCAGCATGCCGCGAGTATACGTGGGTGGGGCGGCCCCTTCAACCGCGCGGGCCCCCGGCGATCTTGCGCCCGTCCCGGCGATTTCAGTAGAGTGGGGCCGTCGTTATCCCGCCCGTTCGGTGGACGTCTTCCAGCCAGGAGGGGTCATCATGCGTGCGGCCTTCTTCGCTCTTCTCCTTGTGTTCGGACTGTCCGCGACCGAGGGCGCGGCTCGGATGGAAATCCTCACCGAGCAGCAGAAGGAAGCCCTGGCCAAGGCCGAGCGCCTCCTGGTCGAGGTCATCGCCATCACCGACAGGGGCTCGGTGGACCCCGGCCCGATCCAGGAAACCGTCGTGCGGCGGCTCAAGGAGGTGGGCTACCAACCCGTGACGGACCAAAACCAGCCCCACGACGTGGTCTTCCGCGTGAAGTGCGAGCAACGGAAGGTCTGGGAGGGCACGAGCCGGTCGGGCGGCGACGCCGACCTGCCCGATTCGCCCTCGCGGGTCTGGAAGGGCCCGGCCTGTCAGCTCGTCTACCTGCTCGACGGTCAGAAGCGCGGCTGGCACAAGGAAGTCCGCACCGATTTTCAGGACGCGGCGCAGGCCGCCCAGCAGGCCAAGGCCGAGGACCCCGGCGCCTACGCCATGGCCAAGTTGAAGGAGCGGTTGGAGCAGTACGACTTCCCGGTGATCGTGACCGCGGAATGGGGGCAGGAGGCGCGCCTCCTGAAGCTCCTCGACGACCCCGCAACGCCCTCGGCCCGGCGGGTCGTGGTCGTCAACCAGCTCGGGGCCATCTTCTCGAAGAAGGCGGTGCCCTCCCTCCTGACCGCGCTCAGGGACAAGGACCTGGCGGTCGCCAAGGCCGCCGCGATCGCGCTCGGCAACATCGGCGACAAGCAGAGCCTGCCGGCCCTGATCGAGGCGATGCGCACGGGCGCGCCCGAGCTCCGGCCGGAGGCGGCCAAGGCCCTGGGCATCCTCGGCGCCCTCCACGGCGAGACCTCGGTGATTCCCCCGCTGCTCGAAGCCCTCAAGACCGACGACCTGGCCGTGAAGACGGAGGTCGTCTGGGCGTTGGGGAAAGTACCGGACAAGGTCTCCTACGAGCCGCTCTACAAAATCTACAAGACGCTCCAGAACGTCCGCGACAACGAGGCCGATCCCCAGGTGAAGAAGCTCAAGGAGGCCTTGAACTGGAGCCTGAAGCAGATTGACACGTGGGAATACATCCAATAGCGCTCTGTCCCACCGGTTTGTTGCCTCATCCTGCCGGCGGACGCCGGCAGCCAGGATCGTGCCGCGACGCTGGATTCCGGCTCACGGCCGCTCGGCGACCGTGACCGGACTGACGAACTGTACTGATGGGACGCAACAATCTCGGGATGTTGAACAGGCCCGCCGGCGGCGGTCGCGGGATCGGGACGGTGTGCTGCCTGATGATCGCGGTGGTCGCCATCCCCTCGCTCACCGGGGGCCAGGTGGTCGGCGAGGCGGCGGAGATGGAGCGGTTGCAGGCGCGCGCGGAGGAGGCGATCGCGAACGGCGATGCCGAGGGCGCCTCGATGCACATGGGCAAGGCGGCCCTCATGGCCGCGCGGCTGGCGAAGCAAGCGGCCGCGCTCGACCGGCAGCGCGACTACCTGGCGGCGGAAGCGCTCTTTCGGGCCGAGGAGCACGGCTACCGGGCGCTGGCCCTCTTCCAGCGCGCCGGTGGCCAACCCCCGGCCAGCTCGGGGGTTTGCGGGAGCCTCGGGCTGGCGGGGCAGAGCCTGGGCCACGCGCGGGAGTTGCTCGATCGAGAGCCCGATGGGGCCGCGCCGGTCCCGCCGTTTCGTCAGGGGCTGAGGACGGCGGCGGCCCGGTGGGCCGGGACGCTCGATGGCTTGCGGGAGGACTTTCAGTGCCCCTGAGGCGGGGCGCCAGGGGCGCGGGTCAGGAGGCTTCCGGGTTGATCGCCGAGAGGCCGAGGGGCGGGCACGCCTCCAGGAGCCGCCGGTCGGAGCTGACCACCGAAAACCGGAGCGGCCGGAGTTCCAGCGCGAGGGCCAGGTGCAGCGCCTGGACGCCGCGGAGGAAGGGATAGTCCAGGATCAGCCGTTTGGTCGTCGCGAAGGTTTCCGGCCTGGGCGCGATGTAGTGGAAGAGGCCCCGCCCGCATTCAGCCTCGAATTTGAAGACCACCGAATACCAGTCGTCCCTCGTCAGCTCGCCCTGGTGCGCCTTGGCGGCGAGCAGGCCGTAGAACTCCGGGATGGCCGGCGTGCCGAGCACGGCGACCTTGCCCCGCTTGGTCAGCAGCCGGTTGACGAGGCTCGTGCCCGCCTCGCGGCCGTACCGCTTCACCAACGCCGTCGTGTCCAGGTAGTAGACCGGCACGCGTCACTGTCTCCTGCTGACGAGGCCTTCGCCGAGGCTGCTGCGGAGCCTCGTCAGCCGGTCCTGGATCTCCTCCAGGTCCAGCTCCTCGTAGCCCTGTTTCCTGAGGGAGGTCAGAAGGTCCAGACCGTTGACCGTCGCGGTATCCTCGCGGAGGCGGGCGAGCACGCCGGTCTTGGCGGCCCGCCGTTGTTTCAAGCCGGCCGGGATCGGCGGAGTCGCCTTGCCCGTCTTCGCCCTCCTTTTTCCGGCCGTCCCCATACCCGATTCCCCTCCTCGGCCTGGCCGCTCAGCGCGGAGGCTCCCCGCCGTCCGGGCAGGCGCTCTGGGGCGCGGGCCCCGTCGCCGCCGCGTCACCGTATACATAGCCGGCGAGCGTTTTGGCAAGATCGGAGGTCAGCTCCCGCTGCATGACGCGGACCGCCTTGGCGAGGGCCTCCTTCTCGGTGAGGTGCCCCTCGCGCCCGCCGCGGGCGATGGCCGCGACGACGCGGCGGCTCCCCACCTCCTCGATGACGAGGTCCCCGCACCAGCGCACATACTTGAACTGGGGGTCCGGCACGGGGGCTGGCCAGAACCTGACGCTTCCCCGCACCAGCAGCTCCGGGGCGCGGCCGTCCTGCGCGCCCGACGCCGCCCCGCCGTCGCCAGGCCGGCGGGCGGTGACGGGCAGTCCCTCGCGCAGCAGGCCCTCCATGACCGCGTGCCGGATCACCTCGGCCTGGTCGCCGACGATCTCGACGCCGACGGCGAGATTCGCCGCCAGGAACTGTTCGAGCTCCGCGGTGAGCTCGCCGACGCGGTAGGGGGCCGGCTCGCCGCGGCCGTTCGTCCTGATGATGCGCAGGTCGGTGTTCAAGGCCTCCCGCATCACGAGGTGCGAGATCGCTCGCTTCAGGCTCCGCAGCTTGACCAGCTTGTCCGTCGCCTCCCGCGACTCCCGCAGCTCATCCTCGATCTGGCGGTCCGCCTCGGTGAGCTTCTCCAGCAGCGCGGTCGCGGCCTGGGCGCGGTTCATGCCGGCGAGCACGTACTGTCGGCCCGTCCGCTGGTCCGCCCAGACGTCGAGGACGCGCACGTTCTCCAAGACCTTCCCGGTCGTGACGTGGGTGACCCGGTCGAGCGTGACGCGGCGCTCGGTGCTGGTCTGGCCCTTCTGTTCGAGCTGAAAGTAGGACTCCCAGTCCTTGGCCTGGGCCGACACTTCGGCCGTGAAGACCTTCGCGACGGCCGCGTAGGCCTCCTGCTCGGCCGCCGGCCGCGAATCGGCCTGTCCGATGCCGACCAGGTACTGGGCCGCCGGATAGTCGGGGCTCTCCCCCATCACCCACGCCGGCGCCCGGCCTCCTCCGGCGCAGCCGGCGAGGAGGATGAAGCAACCGAGGAAGAGCCGCGACGCGCTGGTGTGGTTCATAATCTCCGTCCGTTACGAGACATGGCGGGTGATGACGAAGGTCGTGCGTCCCTCCGTGAGCGTGACGGTCCGGACGGCGGCGGCCTCATGCAGGGTCCAGCGCCGGCCGACCGGCTGGACCGAGAGCCGGTAAGTGCCCGGGGGAACTCGGAGGCGCGACACCTGGACCTCGGCGGGCAGCGTCCGCCAGCTTCGCTTGTCGGCTTCCTCCGAGGCCACGGCCATCGCGTGCGCGATCATGTGGACCAACAGGCCGACGATCGGCCCCGCGTTGCCGCCGGTGGCGCTGCGCGCCCCGTAGCCGGCCCCCTCCGCCAGCGCGTACTTGACGGCGGCGCGGGCCACGGCCTTGAGCGCGATGGTCGAGAACCGGTCGGCCAGCGTCCGCTGGGCGACCGCCGTCACGTCGTGGACCACCTCGGACCGCCCCCAGTGCTCGCCCCGCTCGCCCCGCAGGGAGACCTCCTCGTACGCGATCCCGCTGGGCTGGGGCACGATCTCCGGCAGGGCGACGCGTACGATCTGGCCGTTCACTCCGTAGAGCGCGCTCTCGATCGCGCGCCGATCCTGGCCGCTCGCGCCGCCGGCGCTCAACGCCCCCTTGGTCATCAGCACGAGCCGGAGCGCCTCGAAGCTGACGGGCAGGTCGAGGAACTGGTCTTCCTTGCGCGGCGCGCGGCCATTATAGCTGATCACCACCAGCTCGGCGAGCGACGCCGTGTCGGCGACGGGAAGCCAGGCCGTGTTCGGGAATTCCTCGCGGTAGGCCCGGTGCTCGGTCTCCAGGTGCAGCGCCTCCGTCAGGCGCAGGAGATCGGCCTGCAGCGACGACGGCACCGGGACCTTGAGCCAGGACCGCGCGGCGCGGTAGCCTTCATAGGCTTTCCGGTAGGCGATGAACGCGTTGTTGAGGTCCCGCGCGGACTCGTAGAGGATGCCGGTGAGGTACCGGGCGAAGGGGTCTTCCCGGTAGGCCTGCTTGGGGGCCGCCCCGTCGGCGAGCCCGTTCAGACGGCGATCGACCAGCCTGGCCTCGACCAGCGCCTCGTCGAGCCGGTCGAGCAGGGCGTAGTTCAAGGCCTTGAGCACGTTCACCATCACCTGCTCGTAGGGGTCGCCCTCGTAGGGCAGCTCGGTGTCGTTGAGGAGGAAGGCCTTGGCCTCCGTGCGGACGCGGCGGGTGTAGAGGGCGTCGATCATCTCGTCCGCCTCCTGCAGCAGCCGGTTGCTGTCTTCGTAGCGGCCGGCGAGGTGGAGCGTCATGCCCCGGTCCATGAGGTACAGCAGGCGGTCCTGGGCGCGGTACTCCTCCTTGGCCTGCTCCAGGACCAGATCGGCCCGCACGGGGTCGCGGGCCCGCAGGCTGTCCTCGACGAGGCTGTAGCGGACGGTGGGCTGGGCGCAGCCGGCCAGCGCCAGGAGGGCGAGGGCCGGGACCAGTCGTCGGAGGGCATGAGCAGCCGCGCGGTCGGTCGGGGGGCGGCCCGGGGGCGATGGTTCGGCTGCGTGGTTCAACGGAGGGGGCGGCCGTTAGCGGACATGATGGATGGCGGTCTCGCTAGAACAGCACTTTCTTGCGTTCGATCACCTTCTTGATTTTTTTCTGCCCGAACCAGGACTTCACGCTGTTCTCCAGGTCCACCATTTCCAAGTCTACCTGGTAGAAGACGGCCTTGACGCCGTCGGTCTCGTCCAGGATCGTGGAGATGGTCCCCTTGAGCATGTAATCGGCGCCGAGTTCCCGGCCCGGCGCTTTCTGCGTGTCCTCGCGCGCGTGGATCGCCTGCTCGCGGCGTTCCTCGCGGATCTCCTCCCGCTCGCCCCGGCCGGCGACGAAAGTCACCTTCTGGGAGTTGGTCAGCTCACGCTCCAGGTCGTTGACGAAGGTCTGGACGTTGATGTGCTCGTGGCTTTTGTTGAGGATCGTGCCGACCACGACGACGGGCCGGCGCTGCTTGTCACGGGTGAAGTTTTCGAGCCAGGGGCTGCCGACCGCCTCTTTCATCATCGCCTCGGCGACCATGCGGGAGTCGGTGTCGTTCCAGCGGCCGCTCAGGTCGGTGACCAGCCCCGGGTCCGCGCGAGTGACCCGCGTGGCGTCGCCGCAGGCGCCGGCCGTCCCCGCCGCCGCCGCGAGCGCCAGGATCGCCGCCGCGCGACCGAACCGTCCTCCAAGCCGCCCGCCGAGCCGCCCGCCGCCCATTCGCCGTCCCTCCCCCCTCGACCGCCCGTCAGTTGGCCGCCCGCTTCTCTTCTTCCTTCTCCAGCCGCTCGAAGGCCTTGTCCGCGTTCTTGCGGACGAAGTCGCGCATCTGGGCGTTCAGTTCCTTCGCCTGCAAGAGGGCGTCCTTCATGTCTTGCAGGGACATCTTGGCGAGGACGTAGTAGGTGCCGGTCTTCTCATCCTTGTACCGGTCTACCGGCCGGACGCCGGTCAACGTGCCCGCCGTGAAGGTCTTGATCGCCCGCTCGACGTTCTGCTCCTCGCTGCTCTTCTTGAAGTCGCCGGCCGTCGTCGAGGCGGCGTAGTCGCGCATCAGGTAGGCGGTGTAGGTCTCGAAGTTCTTCTGGATCTCGGCGCGGGCGCGGTTCTCGGCCGCCTCCCAGGCGAGCGGCTCGTCCTTGACGCCGACGATCGAGCCGACTCCGTAGAAAGCCTTGGTGTCCTTGTCGTTATAGATGCCGGACCCCTTCTTGACCCAGTCGGGCGCGCCGCCGCATCCGGGCAATCCGGCGAGCAGGGCGGCGACCCCGCCCAACAGGATCAGGTGGCGCAGCGGACGGCGGCGCAGAACACTTCCCTCCCTCATAGGGGCCTCCTTGTTCGGTGATTCCTCCAGCGGTCGCCTGCTCCACGATCGGTGGTGCATCGCCTGGGAACGGGGTGAGCTCGAAAGCCGCGACTCCGATGAACGCGGCGGCCGCGCGGCCGGGTGGGCCGGGAACCGTCATGCGGATTCATGCTAACATGCACCCCCGGCAGTGTCAACGAAACCGGAGCCCGATCGGGGCGGGGACGCAGCGGAGGATGCGGCGATGGCCGAGGTGAAGATCGAAGACGGCGTGATCAAGGTGATCGAGCTCGACGTGCAGGACGCCAAGGCGGCGGCGGTGTTGGCGGACTACCCGGAGGCCCGCTGGTCGGAGATCACCCGGCGGGCGATCAAGATCGGGCTGGGGTACCTGAAGGGCGGCGCGCGGGACTGAGAAGCGTCGGTCGCGAGCCCGCGGACGACGGGCAGCGCGGTGCGAGCGACGCCCGTTACGGCTTCGGCGCCGTCTCGCCGGCCCGGTCCACGTAGGCCCTGGCCCGGCTGTCGGTCCCGCCGGTTTCCAGGTAGCGCCGGTAGGCCTCGACCGCCTTGGCCTTGTCGTTCAAGCCTTCGGCGTAGAGCTCGCCCAGCGAGAAGTAGACCTCGGAATAGTCGGGGCTGACGGCCAGGGCCTTGCGGAAGGCCTGCTCGGCCTCCGTGAACTCCCCGCGCCGCTGCAGGACGAGGCCGAGCGTGTAGTGGGAGTCGGCGTTATCGGCGCCGTACTGGACGGCCAGCTTGGCCGCCGCGAGCGCCTCGTCCAGGTTGGGCAGCATCTCCAGCCGAATGTAGCTCTTGAGGACGTAAGCGTCCGCGTAGGCGGGGTTGTAGCCGGTCGCCCGGTCGAGCCGTTCCAGCGCCTCCTCCACCGACCGGCGCTCCTTGAGCAGCGAGAAGGCGATCTCGTACTGCTCCTTGGCTGCGGCTATCCGCTCCGCGTCGGTCTTGGGCTCGGGGCCGATCCGGAAGGCGGCCTTCTTGCCCTCCAGGATGATCGTGTCCCCGTCGCCGTCCAGCCGCGCGAACTGGGGATGCTGGGCCCCCTGGCTAGCCCGCTCCACCTGCCCCTTCACGTACTCGCCCAGCTCGCTCGCCAGCACCCAGCCGTTCTTGTCCGCGTCCGCCGCGCCCTTCATGCCGGTCACCAGGGCCTGGACGAAGGCCCCCTGCCCGTCCAACCGCACGAGACTTTCCCCCTTGTTCGCCGCGGTGAGGACCTGGACGGCGCGCTTCTCCGTGTCGTCCTCCGGCGAGAGCCGCCCCTCCAGCGAGAGCGGCTGCGGGGGCGTGACGTCCCAGCCGGCGAGGCCGCCGTCGATGAGGAAGAGGACGTGCTTGGACATGACGCGGCGGGAGAATTCCTTCAGATGGTCCATGGTGACCGCTTTGGAGGCGGCGTTCGGCTGGGCGTCCCAGGGCACGAGGTAGCCCAGATCCTTCGAGTTCATGTCGAGCGTGGCGCCGGTGTGGCCGGCGAAGAAGATGAGGACGCGATCCTGGCGTCCGACCTTCCGGGGCAGCACGTCGGTCAGGATGAAATGCAGGCGGCGATAACTCGCGTCCCGGTTGTAGACCTCGATGATCTCCTCGAAGTGCAGGTCGCGCAACGCCTGGGCGACGGCCTTGGCGTCGGAGACGGCCCAGGTGAGCTTGGGGGCGACGAGGTAGTCGTCGATACCGATGACGACGGCCCAGGACTTGTAGTACAGGCCTTCGGGCTTGCCGGCCTGACCGAAGGCCGGCGGGGCCGCCGCCAGCACCGCCGCCGCGAGCAATCCGAAGAGCGAGCCTGTCGCGCCGCGCATGAGGTCCGGCCTTTCTCCAGCGTGAGACGCGGTGGGGATTGTCTCTACGTGGATGACCGATGCTACTCTCGGCTCCGCCGGACTGTCAAGGCGCCGCACCGGCCTGGACGGGACCGCTCTTGCAGATCATGGGCCGCTTGCCCATAATGAGGCCGCCGCGTCGGCGTGCGCCGACGGCCGGGGGGACGAAGGAGCACGAGGATGGAAGAAAGGGTCGACAGCCTGCTGCGGGCGGACCGGGTCATCGAGCCGCCCGAGGACACCAAAGCCCGCGCCCATATCAAGGATTACGACGCCGCCTACCGGCGCTCCATCGCCGACCCCGAGGCCTTCTGGGACGGCGTCGCCCGGGAGCTGGACTGGTTCACGCCCTGGACGCGCGTCCTCGACTGGAACTATCCCTGGGCCACGTGGTTCGTCGGCGCGCGCTGCAACATCGCCTATAACTGCCTCGACCGCCACGTGAAGACCTGGCGCAAGAACAAGGTCGCGATCATCTGGGTCGGCGAGCAGGGCCAGGAGCGGATCTTCACGTACGGCGAGCTGCTCCGCCGGGTCAACCGGTGCGCGAACGGCCTGAAGGCGCTCGGCCTGCGCCAGGGCGACCGCGTCAGCATCTACCTGCCCAAGATCCCCGAGCAGATCGTCGCCATGCTCGCCTGCGCCCGGCTGGGCGTGGTCCACAGCGTCGTCTACTCGGGGTTCAGCGCCCCCGCGTTGGAGAGCCGGATCAAGGACGCGGAATCGCGGGTCGTCATCACGGCGGACGTCGGCTACGACCGCGGCAAGAGCGTGAACCTGAAAGGCGTCGTGGACCAGGCGGTCGCCAACTGTCCGTCGGTCGAGACGGTCGTCGTGGTGCGGCGCGAGAAGCCCGGCGCACCCCTCGCGGCGCCGAAGGAGCTGGACTGGGACGACTGGCTCGCCGGCCAGAACGCCCTCTGCGAGGCCGTGCCGCTCGACGCCGAGGCGCCGCTCTACATCCTCTACACCTCCGGCACGACCGGCAAGCCCAAGGGCGTCGTCCACGTCCACGGCGGCTACATGGTCGGGACCTACATCACGACGAAGTACGTCTTCGACCTGCACGAGGACGACGTCTATTTTTGCGTCGCCGACCCCGGCTGGGTCACCGGCCACAGCTACATCGTCTACGGCCCCCTGCTCAACGGCGCCACGATCCTGACCGCCGAGGGCAAACCGGATTATCCCGACCCCGGCCGCTGGTGGGGCCTGATCGAGCAGTACGGCGTGTCGGTCTTCTACACGACGCCGACGGCGATCCGGCTCCTGATGAAGTACGGCGAGGAGTGGCCCCGCGCGCACGACCTCTCGTCCCTGCGGATCCTGGGGAGCGTCGGCGAGCCGATCAACCCCGAAGCCTGGGAATGGTTCCACCGCGTGACCGGGAGCCGGCATCCCATCATGGACACCTGGTGGCAGACCGAAACCGGCATGATCCTCGTCACGCCCCTCCCCTGCGTGCCGCTCAAGCCCGGCTCCGCCTCGCGGCCCTTCCTCGGCGTCGAGGCCGACGTGGTGGACCGCGAGGGACGGAGCCTCCCCGCCAACGCGGGCGGCTTCGCCGTCATCAAGAAGCCCTGGCCGGCCATGATGCGCACCATCTACAAGGACCCGGACCGCTACAAGGTCTACTGGCAGACCATCCCCAACGCCTACACCGCCGGTGACGTCTGCCGCAAGGACGAGGACGGCTACTTCTGGTTCATGGGGCGGGCGGACGACGTCATCAAGGTCGCGGGCAACCGGATCGGCACGGCGGAGGTGGAAAGCGCGCTCGTCGGGCACCCGGCCGTCGCCGAGGCGGCCGTCATCGGCAAGCCCCACAAGACGGCGGGCGAGGCGATCAAGGCCTTCGTCATCCTGAAGCAGGGCCAGCGGGACAGCCCGGAGCTCATCCAGTCCCTCAAGGACCAGGTGCTCAAGGAGCTGGGCAAGATCGCCGTCCCGCAGGAGGTCGAGATCGTGCCCTCGCTTCCCAAGACGAGGTCGGGCAAAATCATGCGCCGGGTGCTCAAGGCCAAGGAGCTCGGCCAAGACCCCGGCGACCTCTCGACGATCGAGGAGTAGGCCTTACCACCCCGCATCTCACTCAACCTAAGGAGGCCGTGATGCTGTTGGTGACTCCCCTCAGGTCGAAGGTCCCCGCCGTGATCGGCGTCGTGGCGCTCCTGGCGCTCGCGGGTCCCGCGGCCCCCGCCTGGTCGGCCGACCAGCCCAAGCCCGCCAAGAAAGAGAAGGCGGCCAGGGCCGCCAAGCCCACGGCCGGGAAGCCGGCCGGGGGCGACCTCGCGGCCAAGGGCCAGGCCTGCTTCGGCGACACGCCGCGGATCGAGAAGGTCAAGCCGGACACCGTCAAGGCCGGCGACAAGGTCCGGATCACGGGAGCCAACTTCGGGGCCCGGGGCTGCCTGCGGTCCGTCTCCTTCGGTCCCGGCAATCCCGCCAAGTTCACCCACGAGAGCGAGACGGCCGTCACCGCCGTCGTCCCTCCGGTCAAGAAGAAGGGCATGGCGCTCCTCTCCGTGACGACCGCCTCCGGCGAGGCCTCCACGCCGGTGCTGGTGAAGTAAGAAGGCCTGACTGCTCAGTGTGCCGTCGTCGGTCGGGGGACCGGCCCTGCTCGTCGGAGACCGACGACTGATGACCGACGACCGGAAGCGTCTTCAGATCAACCCGCGCTTCCGGAGGTAGTCCCGGTCGATGACGGGGGCGGGCGTGGGGGGCTGGAGGCCGCGCTCCTGGAGCAGGCGCTCGACGTACTTGCCGATGAGGTCGGATTCGAGGTTCACGCGGTCGCCGACGTTCTTGTGGCCCAGGGTCGTGACGCCGGCCGTGTGGGGAACGACGCCGACGCCGATCGTCCGGTCGGTCACCTCGTTGATGGTCATGCTGATCCCGTCGACGGTGATCGAGCCCTTGTGGACGCAGTAGCGCAGGACCTCGGGCGGCGCCTCGATCGAAAGGAAGATCGTGCTCCCCTCCTGCCGGCGCGCGCGGACGCAGCCGACGCCGTCCACGTGGCCGGCGACCAAGTGCCCGCCGATCCGCTGACTGAGCTTCATGGCGCGCTCGAGGTTGACCGGCGCCCCGACGGCCAGATCCCCCAGCGTCGTCACCGCGAGGGTCTCCGCCCCCACGTCCACGGTGAAGCTCCGCTCGCCGACCGTCGTCGCCGTCAGGCAGACGCCGTTGACGCTCACGCTCTCGCCGACGCGGAGGTCCCCGAGCACGGTCGCGGCGAGGATGGTCATCCTCGCCGCGCTCGCGCCGCGCTCCAGCGCCGCGATCGCGCCGACCTCCTCCACGATGCCCGTGAACATCGCGAGTCTCGCTCCTACCCCTTCCACACCTTCCGCGCGACGATCACGAAGACGACGATCAGCACCACCACCCCGATCGAGGCCAGGACACCCACGACGATATCGGCGGTCTGCATGCGCGCCGTCTCCCCGAACCGCGGCGGATTATAGCAGAGCGGCGGCCACGACGGGAGCGGCTCACCGCCGGACCAGGGCCCAGAACAGGAGAGCCGCGACAGCCTGCCCCGCCGCGATGACCGCGAAGGCCCCGGCGTAGCCCACCCCGGCGATCAGGAAGCCGCCGAGGAGCGGGCCCGCCGCGTGGCCGACGTCCACGACGGCGCCCCGGACGCCCATCCCGGCCCCCAGCGATCGGGCGTCCGACAGGTCGGCGACGAGCGCGGCGGTCGAGGTGGTGACGACGGCCTCCCCCAACCCGAAGCAGGCCGCCAGGGCGAGCAGGGACGCCAGTCCCGCCGCATGCGGCATGAGCGCAATGCTGCCGGCGCAGACCAGCAGGCCGATCAGGATGAGCGGCCGGCGGCCCAGGCGATCCGAGGCCCGCCCCGTCGCCGGCTTGGAGAGGAACGAGACGAGACCCTGCGCGCCGAAGAGGAGCCCGACCTCACCGGGGTTCATGCCGACGGTGAGGCCGTAGATCGGCAGGAAGGCCATCAGCGCGCCGCTGGCCACCATCCTGGTTCCCTCCGTCGCGCTGGCGACGAGCAGGCAGCGATGCCCGGCCAGCGCACGGAGCCCGGCCCGCATCTCCCCGAGCAGGTCGCGAAGACCGGCCGGGCGGGCGCCGGAGGGCGGCGCCTCGAGCGGGAGACCGGTGAGCAGGACCAGCGCCACGCAGCCGGCCGCCCCGGCCGCGACGAAGGCGGCGTTCATCCCCGCGCCGTAGGCGAGCCACCCGCCGAGCAGCGGGCCGAGCAGGGCCCCCGCCTGGGTGCTGGCCGTGTACCAGCCGAGCGCGGCCCCGCGCCGCCCGGGAAACAGCTCGGCCACGGCGGCCAGCGCGGTCGGCGCGAAGAGCGCCGTGGCCAGGCCATGGACGACGCGCAGGGCGGTCAGGACCGTCAGATCCGTCACGAAGGGATAGAGGAAGGGCGGAAGCGCGAAGGCCAGCAGCCCCACCCGCAGGAGCCGGCGCCGGCCGTAGCGGTCCGAGAGGGCGCCGCCCGGCAGCTTGAGCAGGACGCCGGTCATCGTCGAGGCCGAGACGACCAGGCCGATCTGCTCCGGCGCCGCCCCCAGCGATCGGGCGAAGAGCGGAAGGACCGGCATCCGCACGAGGTTGTAGCTGGCGAAGCAGAGGACCCCGACGGCGCAGAGCAGGACGAAGGGGCGCGACGCGCTCACGGGACCGGCCCGGGGGGGACGGGTTGGCGCGGCAGCCTGCGGATCAGCTCCTTCAGATGCTCCACCTCGCCGCTGTCCTTGAGCGCGGCCGGCGGCGCGAGGTCCAGGGCGCGGTCGGGCTCCTGGGCGATGCGGCCGCAGACCTGGTTCAGCACCGCGAAGCTGCGGGTCAGCTTCTGCGTCACGGTGTCGCCGATGAGGGGGCGGAGCAGCCAGACCAGCTTGTCCAGCACCGGGTCGTCCAACCGCGTGTAGGCGCGGAGGTCTGTGTCCACGCGGGGCGCGCCCCCCTCCCCTTTCGGAACGGCGAGCCGCACCACGACGACGGCCTTCGCCCGCACGAGCGGGAACACCTGGCCGTGGTGGGCCCCCTCGATGTAGTAGAGGCGGTGCGTCCCGTCCCGGTAGGCCAGGCGGACCAGTCCCTCCGTGCCGTCGCCGTCGTTGGCCCAGAACTGGTCGCGCCCCTTGGGCACCGCCTCGTAGCTGCCCAGGCCGAGGTGATTGACGAACGCCGCGAGCACCCAGGGATGGTCCAGCAGGTATTCGTAGACTTCCCGCGTGACGGGGCTCCGGAGCGGACCCACGACCCCGACGGTCGTGTAATTGCCGACGGTGGCGGCGACGTGGCGCCGGATGGTGTCGTCGATCCGGCTCAGGGGCACACCGAGCCCCTCAGGTTCCTTGATCGGTTCCGGCGAGTCCTCGGCGAGGGCCGGGGCGGTGCCCAGGAGCAGGACCGCCAGCGCGAGCGGCCGAAGGGACGCGCACGCCACCCGCCCCGGCCGCCTCACGGCTCCGGTTCCACGGCGATGGTCAGGAGTGCGGGGAACAGGCGGCTCCGTTCCCGCTGGCGGCGCGCCTCCCGCAGCATCGTCTCCACGCTGGGCACGATCCGGCCCTCGAAGCTCGTGCGGCCGTTCGTGACCACCGTGAGCGGCTTGGACCAGTCCACGAAGGCCCCGCTGAGCAGCAGGGTGTAGCGACGCACGCGCTGCGTGCGGACCTCGATCCGGTTCGGCGCGACCACCTCCGCGTCCAGCCTGGCGTAGTGACGCCGGATGACCAGCTCGTCCTTCGTGTCGGTCAGGATGTCGGTGAAGGCGGCGATCCGGTCCGTCGCGTCGATCCGCGCCCAGGCGAAGGGGGCCAGGTGCGTGGCGTCGCGGACCATCGTCACGCGCGGGGGGTACCGCACCCGCCGCTGCGCGCCGAACCATTCGACGAGGCCCGGCAGCTCCTCGCGGGGGAAGAAGTGGCCGCCGGCCATCGGGTGCTCGCGCTCGTGCTCCCGATAGACGAAGGTGTAGCCGAGGCGCGTCAGCTCCTTGGCGAGCGCCCGGCTCAGCTCGACCGGCATGACCTGATCCTTCGCGCCGTGGATGAGGTAGGCGGGCGTGTCCCGCAGGTTTTCCAGGAAGGGATACAAGACCTCGTCCAGCCCGCTCGCCATCGGCGCGAGGCCCGCGAAGCGCGGCGCCTGGTGCACGCCGATGAGCCAGGCGCCGATGCCGCCGTTCGACATGCCGGTCAGGAGCACGCGGTCCGGGTCGACCCGATAGCGGGCCTCCACCTCGCGGATCACGGCGAGCACCAACTCCTCCGCCTGCCTCGTCCACCAGGTGCCCTGGATGAGGGTCGGGCAGGCCAGGATGTACGCGTCGCCGAGCCGCGCCTTCCAGCGATCGAGGTAGGCGTCCCCCGTGAAGCCCGCGCCGTGCAGGCAGACGACGAGGCCGTAGGCGCGGGCGGGGTCGTAGCTCTCCGGGACGTAGAGGCCGAAGGAGTAGGTCCCGGCGTCGACGCGGAGCTGCCGGCTCGGCAGGAGGCCGACCGGCTGCGGACCGTACCGTCGGCCGGCCAGGATCGCGGCCTCGACCGCCTCGAGGCTTGCGCCGGGCTCGGCCAGGACGCGCGCGAGGGCCGCGTCGGCCGGCGCCCCGTCCTCCGCATCGAGATAGTCCCGCACCAATTCCGTCAGCGCGGGAGACGGGTCGGCGGCCAAGGCCGCCGACGCCGCCCCCGGCGTACAGCAGAGAATCAGGACCAGGCCCCAGCCGGCCCCGCGACGCCGTGGAAGGCGGCCGTCGCGCGCTGCCGCGTGTTCCCGACTCATTGCCGGGGCGACCTCGACGATCCGGTGCCGGCCAGCGGCCGTCCTTCAATGAGGAGGTCGTGACCGACCTTCCCGACCCGCAAGGTTGCCAGGGGCACGGCGTCGGCCAGACGTCGCGGCGACCGGCCGCCGAGCAGGCCGACCGCATCCGTGCCGCCGAGCAGGCGGGGCGCCACATAGAGCCGGACCTCGTCGGCCAGCCCCTCGCGGAGGAAGGAGGCGTGGACCTCCCCGCCCCCCTCGACGAGAAGGCTCGTGACGCCGCGGCGGCCCAGCGCTTCCAGGCAGGCGCGGAGCGGGACCCGTCTGGCCTTGGCCGGCAGGACCAGCACCTCGCCGCCCCGCCGCTCAAGCGCCGCGCGCCGACGGGCCGGCGCATGCCTCGTCGTCACCACGAGGACCCCGGCGCGACCCGGTCCGTGAGCCAGAACGCGCGCGGCGGGCGGTATCCGGAGCCGGCTGTCGAGCACGACCCGCAGCGGGTGCCGGTCCGTCGCCGCCACCCGATCCCCGGCGGGGCGGACCGTGAGCCGGGGATCGTCGCGCAAGACCGTGTTCACCCCCACCAGGATCGCGTCCACGCGCGCGCGGAGCCGATGGACATCCCGCCGCGCCGCCTCACCGGTGATCCAGCGCGACTCGCCGGACGCGGTCGCGATCTTCCCGTCGAGCGTCATCGCGGCCTTCAGGATCACGTAGGGCCGGCCGGTGCGCATCCGATGCCCGTACCAGAGGTTCAGCCGCTCGGCCTCCTCGCGCCGGCAGCCCAGCGAGACGGCCAGGCCGGCCCGCCGGAGTCGCGCGAGGCCGCGGCCGGAGACGAGGGGGTTGGGATCGCGCATGGCGACGACGACCCGGCGGACGCCGGAAGCGAGGATGGTCGGGACGCAGGGCGGGGTGCGCTTGCCTTCATGGCAGCAGGGTTCGAGGGTGACGTAGAGGGTGGCGCCCCGGGCGCGGGGCCCGGCGGCGCGGAGGGCAAGGACTTCGGCGTGGGGTTCGCCGGGCCGGCGGTGCCAGCCCTGCCCGACGATCCGGCCGCCGGCGACGACCAGCGCCCCGACCATCGGGTTGGGGGATACCCTGCCGCGGCCCCGCGCGGCCAGGCGCAGGGCCCGCGCCATGAAGGCCGCGTCCCGGTCCGCCGGCTTCACCGTCCTGCGCGGGCGCCGCGCCCCGTCCGGGCGCGTCCGGCGGTCCGCCGCGGCGCCTTGCGGGTGGTGCGCGCCGCCACGGACTTCGTGTCGGCCTCGGTGATGGCAGCCTGGGCCGCCGCCAGCCGGGCGATGGCGACCCGGTAGGGCGAGCAGCTCACGTAATCCAGGCCGAGTTGGTGGCAGAACTCGATCGAGCTGGGATCGCCGCCGTGCTCGCCGCAGATGCCGAGCTTGATATCCGGGCGCGTCTGCCGCCCCTGGGTCATCGCGATCCGCATCATCTCGCCCACCCCCTCCCGGTCCAGCACGGCGAAGGGGTCGGCATCGAGGATGTTCGCCGCCTTCTCGGTCAGGGTCGCGCCGCAGCCCAGGCACTTCATGGCCTTCCAGTCGATCTTGGTGCCGAGGCACTTGGGGCAGGCGTCCTGGCGGTTCATGTAGAAGCCGACGAACTTCGCCGCGTCGTCGCGGGAGAAGCCGAACGTCGTCTGGGTCAGGTCGTTTGTGCCGAAGGAGAAGAACTCCGCCTCCTCGGCGATGCGGCGGGCGGTGACGGCGGCCCGCGGCAGCTCGATCATCGTGCCGACCAGGTAGTTCAACTTCACGCGGTAGCGCTGCATCGTCGCCTCGGCGACTTCCTTGATGAGGTCCTTCTGGGCCTTCATTTCGGACACCATGCCGACGAGCGGGATCATGATCTCGGGGACGATCTTCTTGCCCTCGCGCGCCAGCTCGCAGGCCGCCTCGATGATCGCCGTGGCCTGCATCCGCGTGATCTCGGGCATCGTGATCCCCAGCCGGCAACCGCGCAGTCCCAGCATGGGGTTGAACTCGTGCAGCTCCTCCACCCGTTCCAGCAGCCGGCGCTTCTCCTCGATCAGGTCCGCCGCGCCGCCGGTCAGCTCCAGCTTGGCGATCTCGACCATCAGCTCCTCGCGCTTGGGCAGGAACTCGTGGAGCGGCGGGTCGAGGAGCCGGATCGTCACCGGGAAGCCCTTCATTTCCGCGTAGAGGCCCAGGAAATCCTGTTTCTGCAGCGGCAGGAGCCGAGCGAGGTACCGTTCCCGATCCTCCCGCGTGCGCGCCAGGATCATCTTCTGCATGATCGGGATGCGGTCCTCGGCGAAGAACATGTGCTCGGTCCGGCAGAGGCCGATGCCCTCCGCGCCGAACCCCCGCGCGATCTTCGCCTGGTCGGGGATGTCGGCGTTGGCCCGGACCTTCAGCCGGCGGAACTCGTCCGCCCAGCCGAGCAGCAGGGCGAAGTAGCGGTACCGCTCGGAGCGCTTGGCGTCGAGCTTGCCCTGGATGACCTGGATGACCTCCGACTCGACGACGGGGATGTCGCCGTCGTAGACCGCGCCGGTGAAGCCGTTGATCGAGATCGCATCGCCTTCCTTGTAGGCCCGCCCGCCGATCTTCACGGTGCCGCCCGGCACGACCTCGACCGCGTCGCAGCCGGCCACGCAGACCTTGCCCATCTGCCGGGCCACGACGGCGGCGTGGGAGGTCATGCCGCCCTTGGCGGTGAGGAACCCGAGCGCCGCGTGCATGCCGTGGATGTCGTCGGGGCTGGTCTCCTGGCGGACCAGGATGACGCGCGCGCCCTTCTCCTTCATCTCGACGGCCCGGTCCGGGGTGAGCGCGATCTTGCCCGCCGCCGCGCCGGGTCCGGCCGGGAGTCCCTTGCCGATGACCTGATGCCTCCCCTCCTCCGCCGCATCGAAGATGGGATAGAGGTACTGGGCGAGCTGCTCCGGCGCGACGCGCATCACCGCCTCGCGCTTGGTGATGAGCCCCTCCTTGACCATGTCCACGGCGATCTTGACGGCGGCGATGCCCGTGCGCTTGCCGACCCGCGTCTGGAGCATGAAGAGCCGGCCCTCCTGGATCGTGAACTCCAAGTCGAGCATGTCGCGGTAGTGCCGCTCCAGCGTGCGGTAGGTCGCCAGCAGGTCTTTGTAAGCGCGGGGCATGGTCTTGGCCAGGGCGTGGACGGGTAGCGGCGTGCGGATGCCCGCCACGACGTCCTCGCCCTGCGCGTTGAGCAGGCACTCACCGAACAGCGCACGCTCGCCGGTGGCGGGGTTGCGCGTGAACGCGACGCCCGTGCCGCTGGTCTCGCCCATGTTGCCGAACACCATCGCCACGACGTTGACCGCCGTCCCCCAGCTGTCCGGGATGTTGTACAGGCGCCGGTAGGTCACGGCGCGCGGCCCGTACCAGGAGGAGAAGACCGCCTCGATGCCCATGCGGAGCTGCGCCAGCGGGTCCTCGGGGAAGTCGGTGCCGGTCTCCTCGCGCACGGCTGCCTTGAGCCGCTGGACCAGCTCCTTGAGCGCCTTCGTGTCCAGGTCCGTGTCCGATACCGCGCCGCGCTCCGTCTTCACCCGCTTGAGGATCTCGTCGAGGCGCTCGCGGTGGACGCCCATGACGACGTGGCCGAACATCGTGATGAACCGGCGGTAGGCGTCCTGCGCGAACCGCTCGTTGCTCGTGCGGGCCGCCAGGCCCTCCACGGTCCGGTCGTTGAGCCCGACGTTCAGCACGGTGTCCATCATGCCCGGCATCGAGGCCCGCGCGCCCGACCGCACCGACACCAGCAGGGGGTTGCTCGGGTCGCCGAATCGGGCCTTCATGGACTTCTCGACCCGCTTGAGACAACCCATCGCCTGATCCCAGAGGCCCGGCGGATAGGCCTTGCCCCTCCGGTAATACTCGACGCAGGCCTCGGTCGAGATCGTGAAGCCCGGAGGCACCGAGATGCCCAGGTTCGTCATCTCCGCCAGCCCGGCGCCCTTGCCGCCGAGGAGCTCCTTCATGGTGCCGCCGCCCTCGGCCTTCCCGTCGCCGAAATAGTAGACGTATTTCTTCGTGGCCACGCCCGCCCTCTCTCTAGTAAGAATCAGCCCGAGAATGGTGTTCCGTCCGGATGGAGGCCCAGCCGCACCCGGTACCGGGCGATGAGGCGCCGCTCCAGCGCGACGCCCGCCGCGACCACCAGCACGAAGAGGCCGGCGAGGAGGAAGAGCCGGTCGTCCACGAGCGTCCCGTGGTCGAAGTACAGCTTTCCGTCCGCCCCCTGCACCACCTTCGTGTTCCGGTTGAACGTGTGCGTCTCGCCCGAGGCATCCGCCAGGTTGATCCATTCCTGGCAGAGCTGGATCGGCTCCTCGCGTCCGGTCACGCGGTGCCAGCTCTGTCGCAGGCAGATGTCCTTCGTCGGATCGAACTCATCGGGCGTCCGGATCAACCGGTCCAGGTTCACCCCGCTTGTCCACACCGCCAGCATGAGGACGCCGTTGCAGACGAGGATCAGGGCCACGGTCACCGCCGCCGTGTACCGGCGCAACTGCCTCGCCCGCCGCTCCTCGTCGGCCGTGCCCCCCGGGGTCATGGGGTGTCCGCCGGTCCCGGTCATGGTCCCGCGCGGTGTCAGCCTCCCTGCACGACGATCTCGGAAAAGTCCGCGTAGGCCAGGAAGAGCCGGTCCGTCGCGCGCAGGAGCGACAGCCGGTTGCTCCGGAGCGCCTCGTCCTCCGCGTTCACGAGCACGCCCGTGAAGAAGCCGTCGATGGCCGGCTTCATGCGGACGAGCTGCTCCAGCGCCTCGCGGTAACGTCCCTCGCGCAACAGGGTCGGCAGGGATTCTTGGGCGTCCCGGAGGGCCCTGTGCAATGTCTCCTCCGCGGGATGCTGAAAGCGGGCCGGGTCGACGGCCTCGCCGGTCCAGGTTTCCTTCTCGACAAGCCGGTGCGCCCGCTTGAACCCGATGATGAGGGGGTCGAACTCCGGGCGCGTCGTGATCGCCTGGAGCGCGCGCATGCGCGCGAGCAGGTCGGTCGGGTCCACCTCGACGGGGTGCCCGGGCTGGCGCAGCACGGCCTCCATAACGTCGTCGCGCAGCCCATGGACCGTACGGCCGTAGTAGCGCAGCCGGTCGAGGATGAAGGCCAGGGGATCGCCGGCCGGCCCGGGCGTGCCCGACGCCCGGATGCCCTGGCCGTCCAGCAGCTCGGTCGCCCGCCCGATCGCCTCGCCCAGCCCGAGGCGGCAGCCGCGCTCGACGAGGATCCGCACCACCGCCGAAGCGTGACGCCGGAGCGCGAAGGGGTCCTCGGACCCGGAGGGCACGAGCCCGACCCGGAAGAAGGCGACGATGGTATCGAGCCGGTCGGCCAGCGAGAGGACGAGGCCGGGCGCGGTCGTCGGCAGCTCTCCCTCCATCGCACGGGGCAGGTACTGCTCCCCGATCGCCAGACAGACGGCCTCGGGCTCGCCGTCGTGGCGCGCATACTCGCGGCCCATGATGCCCTGCAGGCTGGGAAACTCCCCGACCACGCCGCTGGCGAGGTCCGCCTTGGCCAGGAAGGCGGCGCGGGTGCACGCCTCCTGCTCCGCCGGGTTCAACCCGAGCCGCGCGGCCAGGCCGGCCGCCAGGGCGACCACCCGCTCCGTCTTCTGGTGCAGCGTCCCGAGCCGCTGATGGAAAATGACGTGCTTGAGCCGCTCGACGCGATCGGCGAGCGCGACCTTGCGATCCTCGTCGAAGTAAAAGCGGGCATCCGCGAGCCGGGCGGCCAGGACCCGCTCGTGTCCCTTGCGGATCAAGCCCATGTCCGCGAGCTTCATGTTCGTGACGGCGATGAACTTGGGCAGCAGCCGGCCGTCCTTCCCCGTGAGGGAGAAGAAGCCCTGGTGTTCCTTCATGGCCGTCATCAGGATGTCCTTGGGCAGCGACAGGTAGGCGGGGTCGAAGGCGCCGAGAATCGCGTGGGGATACTCGACGGTGAAAACCGCCTGCTCTAGGAGGTCCTCGTCGCGGTGCAGGGTTCCCTTCGCCGCGGCGGCCAGGCGTTCGACCTGCGCGACGATCATCTCGCGCCGGCGGTCCTGTTCCGCGATCACCCCCTGCCGCCGGAGCAAGTCCAGGTATTGCTCCGGTCGCCGGACGACCAGACCTTCGCCGGCGCGGCGGCCGGTCCCGAGGAAGCGGTGCCCCCTGGTGCGGTTGCCCGAGACGAGCCCGCCGACCTCGACGCGCAGGATCGCGGCGCCGTGCAGCGCGAGCATCCAGCGGATCGGTCGCGCGAACCGGATGCCCGCCTCGTTCCAGCGCATGGCCTTCGGAAAGGCAAGGCCGAGGATCAGGCCGGGCAGGCAGGCGGCGAGGACGGCGGCGGTCTGCCGGCCGGGGTCGCGCTTGACGGCGAAGAGGTACTCACCCTTCGGCGTCTGGCGCACCTCCAGTTGCTCGACGGTCAGTCCTTGCCCGGCGGCGAAGCCGCGCGCGGCCTTGGTCGGCTCGCCGGCCGCGTCGAAGGCCACGGCGCGCGAGGGCCCCATGACCTCGCGCAGCGAGGGCGCCTGCCTGGTCGCCAGGTCGTCCACCGAGAGGACGAGACGCCGCGGCGTCCCGAAGGTGCGGAGGGCGCCGAAGGTCAAGCGCTGCTCCTTGAACAGCCGCTCGGCCGCCTCGGCCAGCGCCCGGAGCGCCGTCGGGACGACCTGGGAGGGCATCTCCTCCGTGCCGATCTCAAGGAGCAACGGCGCGCCGGTTTCGGCCTTGGCGGCGCGCGCCCCGGCGGTCTTGGCTGGCGTCCTGCCCATGGCGGTGTCAGCGGGCCGCGGCGGGGCCGCGGCGCTTCCCGGCGCGCGAGGGGGCCGCCGACAGGGGATGGCCCATGGCCTCGCGGCCCTTCAAGTATTGCTCCGCGCAGCGTCGCGCGAGGCCCCGGACCCGTGCGATGTAGCCGGTCCGCTCCGCCACGCTGATCGCCCCGCGCGCGTCGAGCAGGTTGAACAGGTGCGAGGTCTTGATGCAGCAGTCGTAGGCCGGGAGCGTGAGCGGCGGCTCGCGCCTGAGCAGCCGGTCGGCCTCCGCCTCGTAGGCCTGGAAACCGGCCATCAGCATCGGCACGTCCGCCGCCTCGAAGTTGTAGGCGGAGAACTGGACCTCGCCCTGGTGGTGGACCTGCCCGTAGGTGACGTCGTCGCTCCAGGCCAGGTCGTAGACGTTGTCCACGTCCTGAAGGTACATGGCGATCCGCTCGGTGCCGTAGGTCAGCTCGACCGTCACCGGGTTCAGCTCGATGCCGCCGACCTCCTGGAAGTAAGTGAACTGGGTGATCTCCATCCCGTCGAGCCGCACCTCCCATCCCAGGCCCCAGGCCCCCAGCGTCGGCGACTCCCAGTCGTCCTGGACGAAGCGGATGTCGTGCCGGCGGGGGTTGATGCCGAGGTGGGCGAGGCTCTCCAGGTAGAGGTCCTGGATATCGTCCGGCGAGGGCTTCAGCACGACCTGGTATTGGTAGTAGTGCTGGAGCCGGTTGGGGTTTTCCCCATAGCGTCCGTCCGTGGGGCGGCGGCAGGGCTGGGCATAAGCGGCGCGCCAGGGCTCGGGCCCGAGGGCCCGGAGGAAAGTGGCCGGGTGGAAGGTCCCCGCCCCCATCTCCAAGTCGTAGGGTTGCTGGATGACACACCCCTGATCGGCCCAGAACCGGTGGAGGGAAAGGATCAACTCCTGGTGGGTCACAACTCGTCCTTACCGTTGGACGTGGTTCGTCGTCGGGGCCAGGGCGACGGCTTCAGGAGGTCCCTCCTGAAGGGGAGCATCAGCCGGCGAAGTCCCGCCAACCTAGCAAGAACCCATTGCACTGTCAAGACGTTCGAGGGCTCCGGGGAGCCTGCACAGCACGAGCATTCGGCCGCGCGCTCCTGCGCCGGCGCGGCAGGCTTCGCGAGCGCCGCGCGCGAACCGGAGCCCGCCGCAACCCTTGACGTAGGAGAGACGTTCCGCTATTGTCTGGAAACTTAGCTAAGTCAGTTCACTATCGAGCCGACCATGAAATTTTCAAAAAGGAGCGAATATGCTCTCCGGGCCCTCCTTGAGCTGACCGGCGAGTACGGCCGATCGCTCCTGCAGCGTCACCAGATCGCCGAACGTCAGAACATTCCCGTCGAGTTCCTCGAACAGATTCTCCTTGCGCTCAAGAACGCGGGGCTGCTGGCGAGCCGCCGCGGCGTGAGCGGCGGGTACGCGCTCATCAAGGCGCCGGAGGAGATCACGCTCGGCCAGGTGATTCGGATCCTCGACGGGCCGCTCGCACCCATCGCTTGTGTGAGCAAGACCGCCTACCAGAAGTGCAGCGACTGCCCCTACGCGGCGAAGTCGAGCTGCCCGATTCAGGGCGTGATGCTCGGCGTGAGGAACGCGATCGCGGACATCTTGGACAACTACACCCTCCGCGATTTCGCCAACCAGAGCGCCCCGTGCCCGTCGTCCCAGGAGGATCGGAATGTCCCGACCGCCTGAGCGGGGCTCGCGCGCGGTCGGTCCGCGGCGGCCCCCGCCGCTCGCCGCCCTCGGCGCGGTTTTCCTCTGCGCCCTCGTAGCCGCCGGCCCCCTCCCCGCACAGGCCGCGCCCCAGGAGCTGGTCCTGGCAATCTACAGCGTCCCGAAGGAAGCGTTCGAGAAGCGGATCATCCCCGCCTTCCACGCCCACTGGAAGCAGCGCACCGGCCGGGAGGTCCGCATCCGCAGCTCCTACGGAGCGTCGGGCGCCCAGGCGCGGGCCGTCCTCGGCGGGTTCGAGGCGGACGTCGCCGTGCTCTCCGTGGAAGGCGACCTCGACCAGCTCGTCAAAAGCGGCCTGATCGCCCACGACTGGCGCAAGCAGCCGCACGGCGGCATGGTCACGACGTCCCTCGTGGTCTTCGGCGTCCGCAAGGGCAACCCCAAGGGCATCAAGACCTGGGCAGACCTGGCCAAGCCGGGCGTCGAGGTGCTCTATCCCAACCCCAAGACCTCGGGCGGGGCCATGTGGGACATCCTGGCCATCTACGGCGCCGGGTTGGCGCGCGCGCGGGACGGGAAGGTGTCGCAGCCGGAGGCGGCCGCCGCCGACCTGCTCAAGGCGATCCAGAAGAACGTGCGGGTCATGGACAAGAGCGGCCGCGAGTCGGTCACGACTTTCGAGCGCGGCGTGGGGGACGTGATCGTCACTTACGAGAACGAGCTGCTGCCACGGATCCGGGCGGGCCGCCCCTACGAGCTGATCGTCCCGGCCGAGACGGTGCTGATCGAGAACCCCGCCGCCGTCGTGGACCGCCACGCGGACCGGCACGGCGTCCGCGCCGTGGCCGAGGCCTTCGTCGCCTTCCTGCACGGGCCGGACGCGCAGCGGGCGTTCCTGGACCTGGGCTTCCGGCCCGTCGCCCAGCCGGAGGGGGCCGCGGTCAAGCCCCTCCCCGTCCCGCCCGGACTCTTTCGAGTCGCCGACCTCGGCGGCTGGGACAAGGCCTCCGCCCTGCTCTTCGGGCCCCAGGGGGTGTGGACGAAGGCCGTGGCGGACCTGGCCATGGGCAAGTGAGCCGCGGCGCGCGGCGTCTCAGGCAACGGCTACCCGGCGATGCCCCATCACCGCTTGATCGCCCTGGCGCTCCGGCTCACGGCCGTCGGCTACGTGGGCTTCCTGATCCTGCTGCCGCTGCTCGTCATCGGCGCGCAATCCCTGGCGGGCGGCCCGGGGCGGTTCCTCCAGGACATCTTGCAGCCCGAGGCCCGCTCCGCCCTCGTCCTGACGGTCGAGATGGCCGCCTACACCACGATCATCAACGGGCTGTTCGGCACGCTGGCGGCCTTCGCCCTGGTGCGCGAGACGTTCCCGGGTCGCTGGTTCCTGAACGCGCTGGTGGACCTGCCCTTCGCCGTCCCCACGCTGGTCGCTGGTCTGATGATCGCCACGATTTACGGGCCGGGCAGCACGCTCGGCGCCTGGCTCAAGGCGGGCGGCGTCGAGGTCGTCTACAGCCGTCCCGGCATTCTCCTCGCCATGCTGTTCGTCACCATGCCCTTCACGATCCGGGCGCTGCAGCCCGTGCTCCTGGAGCTGGAGCGCGAGCAGGAGGAGGCGGCCTACACGCTCGGCGCGGGCCCCTGGACGACCTTCCGGCGAGTCACCCTGCCCTCCATCCTGCCGGGCCTGCTGACCGGGGTGTTCCTGACCTTCGTGCGGGCGCTGGGCGAGTTCGGGGCCGTCGTGATCGTGGCCGGGAACATCCCGATGGCGACGGAGGTCGCGGCGGTCTACGTCTACGGCGAGATCGAGAGCTATAACCCGCAGGGCGCGACCTCCGTGTCCGTCGCGATCCTGCTGCTCTCCTTCCTGGCGCTCCTGCTGCTGGAGCGCCTCACCAGGCCGCCCGGGGAGCGGCTGCCGGCCGTCTTTCGATCACCGATCACTCGGCCGTCGATCATTCAATGAGACTTCTCTTCATCGCCGCCGTCTGGCTCTACTTCGCCGTCCTCTTGATCGGCCCCCTCGCCTACCTGCTGCGCGAGTCGGTCGCGGCCGGGCTCGACGCGTTCTGGACCGAGGTCACGAGGCCGGAGGCGCTGCACGGGTTCCTCCTGACGGCGGAGATCACGGCCATCGCGCTGGTCGTGAACCTGGTGCTCGGGACGGTCACGGCCCTCGTCCTCGCGCGCCAGCGGTTCCGCGGCCAGGCGATCCTGAGCGGCCTCATCGACCTGCCCTTCGCCGTGTCCCCCGTCATCGCCGGGTTCATGCTCATCCTGCTGTTCGGCCCCGAGTCGCTGCTCGGCGCCTTCCTCGGCCGGTTCGAGGTCAAGGTCCTCTTCGCCTTCCCCGCGATGGTCCTGGCCACCCTCTTCGTCACCTTCCCCTTCGTCGTGCGCGAGCTGGTGCCCCTGCTCCAGGCGGTCGGCACGGAAAGCGAGGAGGCGGCCCGGACGCTGGGGGCGAGCGAGTGGCAGGTGTTGATCCGCGTCACGCTCCCCGCCGTGCGCTGGGGCCTCGTCTACGGCGCGACCCTGACCGTGGCCCGCGCGATCGGCGAGTTCGGCGCCGTCCTCGTCGTCTCCGGCAACATCCTGATGCTGACCCAGACGGCCACCCTGCACATCTACCAGAGCTACGTGGACTTCAACTACACGGCGGCCTACGCGGTCGCGGTGACCCTGCTCGCCGTCTCGTTCCTGATCCTCGTCGTGCTCGAGGCGGCCAAGGCGCGGGCCGCCCAGGCAGCCGAGCGGCCGGTCGCGGTGTCCCGATGAAGATCGAGGTGCGGGGGCTCTGCAAGCGGTTCGGCGGGGTCGAGGCCGTCTCCGACGTGTCCTTCGCCGTGCGGGAGGGCGAGCTGCTCGGTCTGCTCGGCCCCAGCGGGAGCGGCAAGACGACCGTGCTGCGGATCATCGCCGGCCTCGAAACACCCACGGCCGGCGACATCCTGATCGACGGGCGGCGCGTCAACGACGTTTCCGTGCAGGAGCGCAACATCGGGTTCGTCTTCCAGCACTACGCCCTGTTCAAGCACCTGACGGTTTTCCACAACATCGCCTTCGGGCTCCGGATCAAGCGATGGGAGCGGCCGCGGATCGCCGAGCGGGTCGCGGAGCTCCTGCGGCTCATGGGGCTGGAGGGCCTGGGCGACCGCTACCCTCACCAGCTCTCGGGCGGCCAGCGGCAGCGGGTGGCCATCGCCCGCGCGCTCGCGCCCCGGCCCGGCGTGCTGCTGCTGGACGAGCCCTTCGGCGCGGTGGACGCCAAGGTGCGCCAGGAGCTCCGCGAGTGGCTCATCCGGCTCCACGACGACCTGAACGTGACGAGCCTCTTCGTGACCCACGATCAGGAGGAGGCGATGGAAGTATCGGACCGGATCATCGTCTTTTCCAAGGGACGGTTGGAGCAGGCGGGCACGCCGGCCGAGGTCTATGAGGAGCCGGCGACCGAGTTCGTGGCCCGCTTCATCGGCTCGATGAACATCCTAGAGGCGGTCGTCACGAAGGGGGCGGCGCGGGTCGGGGCGCTGGAGTTCCCCGTCCCCGGCTACCCGGAGGGCCACGACGTGCGCGTCGGGTTCCGTCCCTACTACGTGAGGGTGTCGGATGACCCGACCCGTTACCGGCTGCGGGCACGGCTGCGACACGTCTATTTTCTCGGCGTCGCCTACCGGCTGGAGATCGAGACCGAGGACGGCCTGATCCTGCGCTCGCGCATGAACAAGGAAGAGTTCCGGCAGTACCGCTTCGAGACGGGTCGGCCCGTCTCCTTCGCCGTCACCCACTTCCGTATCCTGCCCCAGGAGGGCCGGCCGGCCGCGGGCCCTCCGCCCCCGCCCCCCGGCCCGCTGACGCCGTGACGGGGGCCGGGCCCGGCTCGGGCGCGCGCGGGGGCGCGTCGGCCGGGGCACTGGCGCGCCGCTCCTGGAACCAGGGATAGAGCGCCGGGAGCACGATCAGCGTCAAGAGCGTCGAGCTCGCCAGCCCGCCGATCACGACCACCGCCAGCGGCCGCTGTACCTCGGAGCCGATGCCGCGGGAGAAGGCCAGCGGCAGGAGCCCCAGCAGGGCGACCAGGGCCGTCATCAGGACCGGCCGCAGCCGCAGCAGGCAGCCCCTCCGCACGGCCTCGTCCATCGGCAGTCCTTCCTCGCGAAGCTGGTTGACGCAGGTCACGAGCACGATGCCGTTGAGCACGGCGACGCCGAACAGGTTGATGAAGCCGATGGAGGCCGGGACGCTCAAGTACTCTCCCGTGAGCCAGAGCGCGATGATCCCGCCGATGAGCGCGAGCGGCAGGTTCAGGATGATGAGCGCGGCGTCGCGGACCGAGTTGAACGAGGCGTAGAGCAGCAGGAAGATCACGCCGACCGTCAGCGGCACGATGATGCGCAGCCGCGCCATGGCCCGCTGCATGTTCTCGAAAGAGCCGCCCCAGCTCAGGTGGTAGCCCGGCGGAAGCCGGACCTGCGCGGCGATGCGGGCCTGCGCCTCCGCGACGATGCTCTCGATGTCCCGCCCCATCGTGTTGAAGCCCACGTAGATCCGGCGGGAGATGCCGTCCCGGCTGATCAGCGCCGGCCCCTCCCGCAGCTCGACGGTCGCCAGGTCGCTGAGCGGGATGAGGGCGCCGCCCGGGCCCCTGAGCAACAGGTTGCGGATCGCCTCGACGCTGTCTCGGTCGCGTTCCGGGAATCGGAGGACGAGGTCGAAGCGCCGCTGCTCCTCGTAGACCTGGGTGGCCGGCTCTCCGCCGATGGCCGTGGCGATGATCTCCTGGACGTCGGCCACGTTGATTCCGTGCCGGGCGATCCTCGTCCGGTCGATCTCCACGACCAGGTACTGCTGGCCGAAGAGCTGCTCCATCCGGACGTCCTCGACCCCGCGCACGTCGGCCAGGATCGTCGCGACCTGCTCGGCCTTCCGGCGCAACACCTCCAGGTCCTCGCCGAAGATCTTGACGGTGGCCTCCGACCGCACGCCGGAGATCAGCTCGTCCACCCGCTGCTGGATCGGCTGGCTCAGCAGGAACACGGCGCCCGGCACCCGCTCCAGGCGACGCCGGATGGCCTCGTCCAGCTCGGGCTTCGTCTTTGCGGTGGTCCACTCCTCCATCGGCCGCAGGACGACCACCGGGTCGCTGGCGTTGGGCTCCTGGGGATCGTTGCCCAGCTCCGTCCGGCCGATCTTCGAGACGACCAGGCGGACCTCCGGAAATTCCAGGAGCGCCCGCTGCATCTGCTTCTCGACCTCGATGGATTCGGCCAGCGAAATGCTCGGCAGTCGGATCGTCTGGGGCGCCAGCACGCCCTCGTTGAGGATGGGGATGAACTCCCCGCCGAGGAAGGGGAAGAGGGCGAGGCTGGCGAGCAGCAGGCCGACGGCGGCGATCAGGACCTGCCGGCGGTGTGCGAGCGCCCAGCCCAGGGCCGGCTCGTAGGCCCGCCTCGCCGCCCGCAGCACCCTCGTCTCCCCCTCGGGTCCCCGGCCCAATCCCATGGCGCACAGCACGGGCGAGAGCGTCAGCGAGAGGACGAGCGAGACCAGCAGAGCGATCATGATCGTGTAGGCGAGGGGCTTGAACATCTTGCCCTCCATCCCCTCCAGCGACAGGATCGGCAGGAACACGAGGATGATGATCAGGATGCCGAAGACCACCGGCCGGCCGACCTCCGCGGCGGCGCGGAGCACGAGGTCCGTCCGGCTTCCCCGGTCCGCGCCGGCCGCCGCCAGGTGGCGGTGGACGTTCTCCACGAGGACGACGGAGCCGTCCACCATCATGCCGATGGCGATCACCAGGCCTCCCAGCGACATGAGGTTGACGGTCAGCCCCTGGTGCCCCATCACGAGGAAGGTCACCAGCGGCGTGACGACCAGGGTCGCCGTGACGATCAACGCGCTCCGCACGTCGCCCAGGAAGAGGAACAGCACGACCACGACGAGCAAGATGCCCTCCAGGAGGGCCTTGTAGACGGTCTTCAGCGCCGCGGTGATCAGCTCGATCCGGTCGTAAAAGGGCACGAGGCGGAGGTCGCCGGGCAAGAGCCCCTTGCGGTGGATCTCCTGCACCCGGTCCTTGACGCCCTGGACCACGTCCCGCGCGTTGGCCCCCCGTAGCATCAGGACGATCCCGCCGACCACCTCCCGCTCGCCGTTCAGAACCACCGCCCCGTGCCGTACCGCCTGGCCGAGGCGGACCTCCGCGACGTCCCGGACGAAGACCGGCGTCCCGCCGACCTCCTTGACGACGACGTGCTCGATGTCGGCCAGGCTCTTGATCAGCCCGACCCCCCGCACGATGTACTTCTCCGCGTGCTTCTCCAGGACGTTCCCGCCGGCGTTGGCGTTGTTCCGCGCGACGGCCTGGAAGACCTCGTGCAGCGCCAGGTTGTACTTGCGAAGCAGGCCGGGGTCCACGATGACCTGGTACTGCTTGACGAACCCGCCCATCGAGTTCACGTCGATGACGCCGGGCACGCCCTTGAGCAGGGGGCGCACGACCCAATCCTGGACCGTCCGCTGCTCCGTCAGCTCTTCCTCCCGGAAGCCGGCCGCGTCATCCGGCCGAAGCGCGCCCTCCGGCCGGTCCAGGTAATACTGATAGACCTCCCCCAGCCCGGTCGAGTTCGGGGCCAGGCTGACCTGGGCGCCCTCCGGCAGCGAGTCCTGGACCTCGATGATCCGCTCCAGCACGAGCTGCCGGGCCAGGTACACGTCGATGGCGTCGTCGAAGATCACGGTGATCATGGACAGGCCGACCTTCGAGAGGGAGCGGAGGTCGGTCAGGCCCGGCAGGCCCGTCATCTCTAGCTCGATCGGGTAGGTCACCAACTGCTCGATCTCGGTCGGCGAGAGCCCCGGCACTTTGATGATGACCTGGACCAGGACGCTGGTGACGTCCGGAAAGGCGTCGATGGGGATGGAACGGAACGCGTAGGCCCCCGCGCAGGCGAGCGCGACCGTCAGCGCGAGCACGAGCACCCGCTGGCAGAGGGCGAGACGGATGAGGGCGGCGATCATCGCTACATCTCGTGCCGGAGCATCTGCGCCTTCAGGAGGAAGGCGCCCCTGGCCACGATCGCCTCCCCCTCCTGCAGGCCCCGGAGCACCCGGACCATCCCGCCGTTGGATTCTCCGACCAAGACCTCGCGGACCTGGAAGGTCCCCGCCTCCTGCGGGACGAAGACGAACAGCCGGTCCCGGTCTCGCTGCACGGCCTCCTCGGGGATCATCAGCGCGTCGGGCTCCGGGTCCGAGTACAGCCGGACGGTGCCGAACATCTCGGGCTTGAGCCGGCGATCCGCGTTGGAGACGTCCACCCGGAGCTGCATCGTGCGCGTCTCTGGGTTCAGCACGTCGCCAACGTAGGTGATCCGCCCCCGGAACACCTCGTTGGGATAGGCCGAGAGCAGGACCTCCACGGCCCGCTCGCCGTTCGCGTGGCGGAGCACGAACGGAATGTCCTTCTCGGGCACGCCGGCGAGCACCCATACCCGCGAGAGGTCGGCGACGGCGAACAGCTTGTCGGTCGGGCCGACGACCTCGCCGCGCGTCACGCTGCGGGCGATGACCCGCCCGGCGAAGGGCGCGTGGATGGGCACGTAGGAGCGGATCTTCTGGTCTCGCTCCAGCCGCCGGATCTCGTCCTCCGTCATCCCCAGCAAGAGCAGCCGGTCGGCGCCCTCTCGCGCCTCGGCGCGGGCGCCGATCAGCTCGCCCTCCCGCCGCTGGTACTCGCTCTGCCCGATGACCTTCTCGTCGATCAGCGTGCGGGCGCGTCGGAAGGCCTGCTCCGCCACGTGCAGCTTGGCCTTGGCCTTGAGGTAGGTGGACTGGGCCAGGCCCAGCTCGCTGCTGTAGAGAATCGCCAACAACGCCCCCGCCTCGACCTCCTGGCCCAGGTCCACGTACACGTCCACGACGCGTCCGCGGACCAGCGCGGTGATCTCGGCCATCTCGTTCTCGTTCGGCTGCACGGTCCCCGGAAATTCCCGGAAGAGGCGGAACTCGCCGCGGTGGACGGGCCGCACGTCCAGGTCCGCCGAGGCGAGGGACTCGGGCGGAAGGCTGACCACCTCGGGCCTGGCCGCCGAGGACGTGGGTTTCGCGCCCGTCGCCTCCTGGGGCGCCGAGTCGCAGCCGCCCAGGCACCCCAGTGCGACCAAGCCCAGGAGCCAGGACCGAGCGGTCATAGCCGTCCTCCGACCGACCGCTCCAGGCGCGTCAGCGCGACCGAGAGCTCGTACCGGGCCTGCGTGTGGTCGAGCTGTGTCTGCCGGAAGACGCGCTGGGCGTCGAGCACGTCGAGCAGGCTGGAGACGCCCTGCTGGAAGCTGAACTGCGCGATCCGCAGGGCCTCCTGCGCCTGCCGGAGCAGGCCCTTCTCGAACACGTCGAGCTGCTCGGCCGCGGTCTTGGCGTCCTGGAAATGTTGGCTGACCTGGCGGACCAGCTCGTTCCGGACCCGCAGGAGCTCGGCCTCCTCCTTGCGCTTGGCCCCGAGCGCGCCGACGATCTCGCCCTGCCGCTGGTACCAGAGGGGAGTCGGCAGCGACACGGCCGCGCCGACGGCCGCGCGGCCGACCTCGCGGAAATACATCCCGCTCACCGTGACGGTCGGCACGCGCGCCTGCCGTTGGAGGTCCACGGTTTCGGTCGCGCTCTCCACCAGCTTCGCCAGGCGGCGGACGGCCGGATGCCGCTCGAGCGCCGTCGCCGTCAGAACGTCCTGCTTTAGGTCCCGTCGGGGCGGCGGGAAATCGCCCCGGACGGCGAAGACCCGGCCCAGCGCGCCCGCGGTCAGCGTGTCCAGCGCCACCCGGGCAACGCGCACCGCGTTCTGGGCGCGCGTGACGGCCTGGTTCGCCTTCATCACCTCCACCTCGGCCTTGATCGTTTCGAACTGCGCCCCTTCGCCGGAGCGGACCCTCGCGGTCACGATCCGCGCCACCCGCTCGACCGTCGCCAGGTTCTCCCTGGCCAGCTCCTCGCCGCGCTGGGCGACCAGGAGGTCGTAGAACGCCAGCTTGACGTCCGCGATGAGGTCGAGACGGACCTCCTCGATCCCGGCGCTGGCCCCCGCCAGCGCCGCCTCGGCCACCCGGGCCCGGGCCGCGCGGAGCCCCGGCCATTCCAGCGGCTGGCTGAGCACCACCGCCCGCTCGCCGATCGGGCCTCCGGTCGTAGGGTCCTGGATGACGCCCAGCCCGCCCTGGCCGTAGAGCGAGGGGTTCGGATAGGCCCCGGCGATGATCCGCTCGCCCTGGCGCTGCTCGAACAGGCCGGTTGCCCCGGCCACGCGGGGGTTGTGCTCGAGTGCGGACGCCAGCACGTCGTCGAGGCTGTAGGCGGGCACGGCCGGCTCTGCGGCCCGGGCGGAGGACGGAGCCGCCAGGACCGTCAACAGGACCAGGGATGAAACGACGAGAATCGATGCGTGGATCGGATGTGCCATCCTCCTCCTCCCAACAGACGGCAACGGACACCGGGAACCGGCGCCGCCGCGGCAGCTTAAGGTCAGTGATTCGGGGGCCGATGAAGCCTAGAAGGCAGTCGGAGGACGGAAGAGGGAGCGCACGAGGAGGAGGTCCGGGGTCTTGGAGCCCAACGGGTGGAGGAAAGCCACCGGCATGGCGAAGGGGGCGCCGGCCGACTGGACGGAGACGTCATCGGCTCCCTGGTCTTCGCCGGGGCCGTCCGGCGCTTCGACGGCGCCGAGGGGCATCCCATCCAGCGCCCTTGCGCCGCTGCAGGCCGGTCCCCCCACGGTCAGGAGCGCCATGGCGGGCGAAAGGCCGGCCGCGAACAGCAGGAGCAGGAACACGGCCACACTCGGGAGGAACGGCGCATGTCGGCTCGATCGCGTCATGGGAATGGCCGGACTGTAGCACGCCGTCGCGCCTTGCGCAACGGCCGACCTGAGGCGGCCGCCGCTCGAATTGACTCGGCGCGCGGCGGTTTGTTAGGCTCAGCCTCCGCGCAGTCCAAGAGCGCTCCGGGGCGTCCGTCGCGTCCCGCGCGGCTCGTGAAAGGAGATACCATGGCGTCCGCCAGCACCACCACTCCCGCTCACGTGGCCATGCTGCAGAGCAGGGCCGCGACTCTTCGGATCGACAGCATCCGTTCCACCACCGAGGCCGGGAGCGGCCATCCGTCGAGCTGTTGCTCGGCCGCCGACATCGTCTCCGTTCTCTTTTTCTCGGTCATGCGCTTCGACCCCGCACACCCGCGGGACGTGCGGAACGACCGGTTCGTCCTGTCCAAGGGCCATGCCGCCCCCCTCCTCTACGCCGCCTGGGCCCAGACCGGCCTGTTCGACCGGAGCGAGCTGCTCAAGCTCCGGACGCTCGACTCGGACCTGGAGGGGCATCCGACGCCGCGCCTGCCCTTCGTGGACATGGCGACGGGGTCGCTCGGTCAGGGCCTGTCGGCCGGCGTCGGGATGGCATTCAACGCCAAGCGGCTAGACCGGACGGACGCGCGCATCTACGTCCTGATGGGCGACGGCGAATCGGTCGAAGGCTCGGTGTGGGAGGCGGCGGAGGTGGCGCGCCACCAGGGACTCGACAACCTCTGCGCGATCGTGGACGTGAACCGGCTGGGGCAGAGCGACCCCACGATGTTGCAGCACGACATGGAGGCCTACAAGGCGCGCTGGTCCGCCTTCGGCTGGCAGGCCCTCGTCGTGGACGGTCACGACATCCCGGCCCTCCTCGCGGCCTTCGACCAGGCGGCGCGGACGACCGGCAAGCCGACCGTGCTCCTGGCCAGGACCTTCAAGGGCCAGGGCATTTCGTTCATCGCCGACCGGCCGGACTGGCACGGAAAGCCCCTGAAGCAGGAGGAGGCGCAGAAGGCGATCGCGGAGCTGAGCCGCCAGACGACGTCCCCCCTCGGGCCGGCGGAGATCCGCCGGCCCCAGGCCGCGCCGGTTCACCCGCCCGCGGCGAAGCCGCTGCCCCCGCCGGCCTTCGCGCCCACCGACTCGGTGGCGACACGCGAGGCCTTCGGCGCCGCGCTCGCCGCGCTGGGCGCGGCCAACCCCTCGGTGGTGGCCCTCGACGCGGATGTCAAGAACTCCACGTACACGGACAAGTTCGGCAAGCTGTTCCCCGACCGGTTCCTGGAGAGTTACATCGCCGAGCAGAATATGGTGGGCGCGGCCGCGGGGCTGGCCGCCTGCGGGAAGATCCCCTTCGCCTCGACCTTCGCCTGCTTCTTCACCCGCGCCTACGATTTCATCCGGATGGCGGCGATCAGCCGGATGAACATCAAGCTGGTCGGCACCCACGCGGGCGTGAGCATCGGCGAGGACGGCCCCTCCCAGATGGGGCTCGAGGACCTCGCGATGATGGCGGTCCAGCCGGGAGTCGTCGTCCTCTACCCCTCCGACGCCGTCTGCACCTACCGGCTCGTCGAGGCCGCCGCGGCGCACCGGGGGATGGTCTACATCCGCACCGGCCGGCCGAAGACGCCGATCCTCTACGGGAACGACGAGACCTTCCGCATCGGCGGCTCGAAGGTGCACGGGGCCGGGTCGGCGGACCGGCTGACCCTCGTCGCGGCGGGGGTCACGCTGTTCGAGGCGCTGAAGGCGCGGGAGCAACTTAAGGCCCTGGGCGTGGCCGCGCGGGTGCTCGACCTCTACAGCCTCGCGCCCATCGACCGCGCCGCCCTGCTGGAGCATGCCCGGGCGACCGGCGGGCGCCTGCTCACCGTCGAGGACCACTACGAGCACGGCGGCCTCGGCGACGCGGTGCTGGCCGCCGTCGGGAGCGAAGGCATCCGGGTGCACAAGATGGCCGTCCGCGAGATCCCTCACAGCGGCAAGCCGGACGAGCTGCTCGACCGGTACGGCATCAGCGCGCGGGCGATCGTGGAGACGGCCAAGCGCATCCTCTGACCTCGCCCGGCATGAAGAAAGCCGACCGGCTCGACCGCATCCCCCTGTTCCGGCTCCTCTCCCCCCGCGACCGCCGGCGGGTGGCCGGTGAGCTGGTGGAAACCCGCTACGGCCGCGACGAGTTCATCTTCCGCGAAGGCGACCCCGCCGACTATTTCCACGTCCTGCAGTCCGGCGCCGTCAAGTGCGTGAAGACCTCGCCCGACGGCAAGGAAGTCACGCTCAAGATCCTGATGCCGGGGGACCTCTTCTGTTGCGAGGCCGCCGTCTTCGACGGTGCGTCCCATCCCGGCTGCGCCCAACCACTCGGGGAGGTGTCGGTCCTTCGCCTGAAGAAGCGGACCTACTTCGACATCATCCGACGGAACCCGGAGGCGGCGCTGGAGGTGATCCGCTACCTCGGCAGCCGCCTGAACGAGGCACAGGAGCAGGCCAAGGTGCTCGCACTCGACCGGGCCGAGCCTCGCTTGGCCGCGCTGCTCGTCGGCCTGGCCGAGCGCGCCGGCGTCGCGATGGACGAAGGGCTCCGGCTGACCATCCGCCTGACCCGCAAGGACCTGGCCGACATGGCCGGCGTGACCGTGGAGACGGCCATCCGGATCATGGGCCGCTTCAAGCGCGCCGGCCTGGTCTCCGGCACCGCCAACCGCCTGGTCGTGCGACACCTCGAGGGCCTCCGGCGGCTCACTTCGCAATCCCCCTCCTCCACCCCGTCCTTGCCGAGCCGCCCGACAAAATGCAAAACATGACATTCGTCATATTCTTATCCCTCTGACATCGGATAGTGTGGGACAGGGCTGCGGAAGCAGCGGGAGAACCAGAGGGGGAGGTCAAGCATGTTGGAGCTCTGTTCGAAATCCGTCCGTCGGTCGTTCGGGGGAGCGGTGGGGGGCATGGCCCTGTGGGCCGCCGCCCTCCTGGCTTGTCCCACGCCCGCCGTCGCCAAGACCCACGAGGTCACGTTAACGGCCGTGGAATTGGAGCTCGTCGTCAGCGGCGACGGCAGCCGGTACAAGGCGTGGACCTTCAACGGCCAGATGCCCGGGCCGGTCATCCGCGTGACGGAGGGGGATACGGTGAAGTTCACCCTCGTCAACCCCAAGAGCAACGTCTACCCGCACTCGATGGACTTCCACGCCGCGGAGGTCGATTTCCTGAAGAACTACCGGGCCGTCAACGCGGGCGAATCCATCAGCTACGAGTTCGTCGCCAAGAAGCCGGGGGTGTTTTTCTACCACTGCGGGGCGCCGCCGATGATCCAGCACGTCGCACGCGGCATGTTCGGGGCAATCATCGTGGACCCGAAGGACGCCAAGGCCTGGCCGAAGGCGGACCGCGAGTACGTCCTCGTCCAGTCCGAGCTCTATCTCAAGAACCCCGATGACGTGCCGGCGATGTTCGAGCGAAAGGCCGACCACGTGATCTTCAACGGCGGGGTCTTCAAGTACCATCCCTTCGTCACGGGCGGGAAGCCGCTGGAGGCCAAGCCGGGCGAGCGCGTGCGGATCTACATGGTCAACGCCGGTCCCAACGAATTCTCCGCCTTCCACCCGATCGGGGAAATCTGGGACACGGTGTACGAGAGCGGCAATCCGGCGAACCGGCTGGTGGGGGTGCAGACCTACGTGGTGGGACCGGGCAGCGCGGCCACCTTCGACCTCGTCGCCGAGTCGACGGGGGCCTACCCGCTGGTGACCCATTCGCTGACGAGCGCCCTGCGCGGGGCGATCGCGGTGCTGCTCGTGTCACCGGAGGCGAAGCCGCTGCCCCTCCTGCCCTACACACCGTGGAAGCCGGATCAGCCGGCCGGCGAGATCACGCCCGCGAACCCCTGAAGCGCCTCATCGCGAGGGGCGCGGCCCTGACGGCCGCGCCCCGTCACGACGGGTTGGGCGCGACGAAGACCAGCACCCGCAGGCGCGCCCCGCTGTGGTTCCTGACCCCGTGTTCCTCCCCGGCCGGAGCCAACGTGCCTTCCCCGGGACCGAGCACCCGCTCCTCCGAGCCGACCCGGAAGGTCCCCTCCCCGTCGAGGACGAGGTACACCTTGTCCTGGTCGCCGTGCACATGGCCCTTCTGTTCCTGGCCCGGCTCGAAGCAATAGACGTCGCAGAACAGGCGCGGCGTCTGGAAAAGGTTGTTCTTCTTCATCTTCTCGGCTTGAAACTGCTGGACGTCCGACAGGCGCACCACCTTCATGCTCCACTCCTTCGCTGTCCGTCGATCAGCCCGCCTGCGCGCGACCCCGGTTCTCGACCCTGCGGACGATCGCGTCCACCGGCACGAGGTGGCGCGAGAGGCCCAGGTCCCCGGCGGGCAGCCCCATGGCCAGTCCGAGCAACTGGGGAAGGTGCAGGATCGGGAGGTTGAGCGCCGTGTTGACCGCGCGGCCGGCCCGCTCCTGGTAGATGTCCAGCCCCATGTGACAGAGGGGGCAGGGCGTCACCATGCAATCGGCCCGCGCCTCCTGCGCCTCTTTCATGTGGGTGCCGGCCATGGCGACCGCGATGGCCTCCTTCTCCAGGATGACCGGGAAGCCGCAGCACTTGGTCCGCCCCGGATAGGCCACCGCCTCCCCACCCAGCGTTCGAATGACCTTCTCCAGCGAGGTCGGGTTCTCCGGATCATCGAAGCCCAGGTACCAGGACGGCCGCAGGATGTAACAGCCGTAGAAGGGGGCGACCCGCAGCTCCTCCAGCGGCACGCGCACCCGCTCCGCCAGCCGCGACAGGCCCACCTCGCGGACGATGATCCAGAGCAGGTGTTTGACCTGAACCTTGCCGTGGTAGGCCAGGCCGTCCCGGCCGAGCACGCGGTTCACCCGCTCCAGCACCCCCGGCTCCTCTTTCAAGCGCTTGTTGGCCGCGCCCATCACGCCCTGGCACGTCCCGCAGATCGTCATGACGTCGAGGCCCAGGCCCTCGGCCTGGGCGAAGGTCCTGGCGCTGAGGGCGAGCGCCGCGTCCGGTTCCGCCTCTCCCACCACCCCGGCCCCGCAGCAGGAGGCGGAGGCCAGCTCCACGACCTCGAGCCCCAGGCGGCCGATGATCGCCATCGTGGATTGGTACAGCTCCGGCGTGGCGCCCTTGGCCGCGCAGCCGGGGAACAGCGCATAGCGCAGCGGCATGTCCGCCTCTCAGGATCGGATGAACCGACCGCCCGACGGCGTCGGGCTCCGTGCAGTATAGCGGGGGACCGCCAGGAAGTCACCGGGCCGGAGGGCTGAGCGGCGCGGAGAAGGGTGACGGTGGGGAGCCGGTCACCCGCCCCGCCGGCTGGCACAGAAGGGCGGTGATCGCCTCGGGGGGGACAGGGGCGCTGAAGTAGAAGCCCTGGAGTTCGTGACACTGTTGGGCGCTGAGGAAGCCGGCCTGCGCCTCCGCCTCCACGCCCTCCGCCACGACGGTCAGGTTGCGGCACCGTCCCAGCGTGATCACGACCTGGGCGATCGCCGTGTCCGCCTCGCTCCCGATGATGTCCCGGACGAAGGACTGGTCGATCTTCAGGGTCGTGATCGGCAGGTGCTTGAGGTAGCCCAGGGACGAGTACTCGATGCCGAAATCGTCGATCGAGATGCGCACCCCGAGCGCGTGCAGGTCCTTGAGCATGGCCACGGTACGGTCACGGTCCTGGATCAGCAGGCTCTCCGTCAGCTCGAGCTCCAGGGCCGCAGGACTCAGCCCCGTTTCATCCAGGATCTGACGGACGAGGGTCACGAGGCCGACCTCGCGGAACAGCCGGCGGGACAGGTTCACCGCGACGCGGAGGCCGGCGTGCCCGTTGGTCCGCCACAGCCGGGCCTGGCCGCAGGCCGTGCGCAGTACCCATTCCGTGATCGGCACGATCACGTCCGTCTCCTCGGCCAGCGGGATGAAGGTCGCCGGGGGGAGCAGGCCGCGTTCTGGATGCTGCCAGCGGATGAGGGCTTCCACGCCGCTGATGTCCCGCGTGTGCGCGTCGATGATCGGTTGGTAATGGAGCACGAACTCGCGGCGCTGCAGCGCGCGGCGGAGCTCGGACCCGAGCCGGAGCCGCTCCAGGGCCCGGGCATGCATGTCCGCCGAGTAGAAGCGGAACTCGTTGCCCCGCGCCTTGGCGGCATACATGGCCGTGTCCGCGTACTGGATCAGCGTGTCGGCATCCGCAGCGTCGCTCGGGCAGAGGGCGATACCGATGCTGCCGGTCAGGGCGATCTCGTGTCCTTCCACCGAGCAGGGCGCGGCGGCGGCGGCGAGGATCTTCCGGGCGACGAGGGCGGCGTCGTCCGCGCTGGCGATGTTCTCGAGCACGAGGGTGAACTCGTCGCCGCCCTGCCGGGAGAGGACGTCGCTGGCTCGGATGCAGGTCGCCAGCCGCTCGGCGATCGTCTTGAGCACGAGGTCGCCCTGCCGGTGGCCCAGCGTGTCGTTGACCAGCTTGAAGCCGTCCAGGTCGAGGAAGAGCACGGCCAGGCGGGTTTTCATGCGACCGACGCGGCTCATCGCTTGCTTGAGCAGTTCCATGAACAGGCGTCGGTTCGGGAGGCCGGTGAGGCAGTCGTAGTACGCCAGCTCCCGCAGCCTGGCCTCCGCCTCCCTCCGTTCCGTGATGTCCTTGATGATGGAGGCGAGGCCCGTCGCGCCGCCGTCCGCCCCCCGCACGACGAAGACCGTTTCGTCGGCGGGGACGAGGGAGCCGTCTCGCCGAAGGATCACCGTCTCGAACTCCGCCGGCGCGCCCGTTTCGAGCATCGTCCGGATCAGCCGGCGCCGCGGTTCCCGCTGATCCGGCGCGACGAGATCGTCAAAACCCCTGCCGAGCAGCTCCTCACGGGAACAGCCCGTGAGCCCGGCGCAGGCCGTGTTGACGTCCAGAATCCTTCCCTCCAGCGTGCAGTACGCGATGGCGTCCTTCGAGGCCTCGTAGATGCCCCGACAGCGTTCCTGGGCCTGCCGTAACTGCGTTTCGACTTCGCGCCGGTCGGCCACTTCCTGCTGCAGAGCCCGGTTGGCCTCCGCCAGCTCGCGGGTTCGCGAGGCGAATCGCGTCTGCGCCTCCCGCAGCGCACCCTCCACGCCTCGCTGGCGGACGATCAGGAGCGTCGTGCCCCAGAGCGCGCACAGGGAGAGCAGACGGTCGGCGACCGCGGTCCACGCGAGCGCCTCACCCGCCTTGAGGATCGGGGCCAGGAGGGCCAGCCCCGTGCTGGAGGCCGCCAGCACCAGCAGGTCCATCCTCGCCAGGTGCGACAGGGTCAGCAACAAGGCAAACAGGTACAGGAGGCCGCAGGCGGTGCCGGCGGGCGCGGCGAGGTCTGCGGCGAAGGCGACGGCGAGGGCCGCGGCTCCGGCGACGGCCGGCAGGCGGGTTTCACGCGGGTGATCGGCCGACGTACCCGTATCGAGCGTCGGCGGTGCAGCCCGGCGGATTTCCCTCGCCCTTGCCATGCCCGGCATCGGCGTCCTCAGGGTTGTCAACGAAACAGCCGCACGCGGGCGAGCGACGGCTTCGAGCCGGCGACGCCGGTGGCCCCCGCATACCCCGCCGCCTCCGTCCACTGACCCGCCGAGGCGACCGCCCGGTAATAGCCGCTCGCCAGACTGTCGAATCGGAGCAGGACATCCGCCTCTTGATCGGGCGACAGGGTCAGGCACCGCGAATAGGCCTTGAGGTAGGCCTTGGCGAACACCGGCGCCGGCGGCAATTTGGTGAAGTCGTTCTCTTCGAGGGCCTCGAGGTAGGACAGGTGGATGCGGGTCCGCTGCGCGATCCCCTCCAGGGACAGTCCCCGCTCGGCCCGCAAACGCTTGAGGCATTCCCCCAACGAGATGTCCATGGTACCGACCTCCTGCGTAGGGGGCGCTTGCACGGACCATGCCCCGTGTCGGACTCGGGGAAAACGCCGAAGGTGGTGAAGAATCAGCCGGTTTCCACCGGCCTCCTGGTCGAGCGGGGGAAGGATTGCCAAAGCTGGACAACGGAAGGACGTAATTTGCTCCGAATCTCCTGTAAAAAGTGCTGCGCGAGCGGGCTGCTCGCCGCCCTAGCCCTTGACGTTCCCGATCGGCCGGAGCTCCGCCACTTTCCTCGTGATCCCCGCCCGGTCCACGGTCTCGACGACCTCGGAGATGTTCTTGTAGGCGAAACCGGCCTCCTCGGCCAGGCCGGACATGGAGGCGGCCTTCACGATGATGCCGCGCTCCGCCATCTGCCGCTGGAGCTGCTCGCCCCGCACCGACCGCTTGGCCTGGGCGCGGGACATGGTCCGCCCGGACCCGTGCATCGTCGAGCCGAAGGTGTCCCGCATGGCCCGGTCGGTCCCGACCAGCAGGTAGGAGCCGGTCTCCATCGAACCGCCGCAGATCACCGGCTGGCCGACCTCGCGGAACCGCTCGGGCAGCTCGGGACGCCCCGGGCCGAAGGCCCGCGTGGCCCCCTTCCGATGGACGAGGCGCTCCCCTTCCGCGTAGCGTTCCACCTTCGCGATGTTGTGGGCGACGTCGTAGACGATTTCCATACCCAGTGCCTCGGCCGATCGTCCGAACACCGCCTCGAACGCCTCGCGGATCCGGTGGGTGATCACCTGGCGGTTGGCGAAGGCGCTGTTGGCCGCGCAGTTCATCCCCGCGAAGTAGTCCTGACCCTCCGGCGAATGGAACGGCGCGCAGGCCAGCTGCGGGTCCTTGACCGAGATGCCGTAGCGGCGCATGGCCTGCTCGAACACCCGCAGGTAGTCGCTCGCCACCTGATGGCCGAACCCGCGGGAGCCGCAATGGACCATGACGACGATCTGATCGCCGCCCGTGATCCCGAGGGCTGCCGCCGCCCGGCGGTCGAAGATCCGATCGTCCGCCACGGTCTGGACCTCCAGGTAGTGGTTGCCGGACCCCAGCGTGCCGAGCTGGTTGATGCCCCGCTCGACGGCGTGGGCGCTCACCTTCTCGGGGTCGGCCCCCGCAATGCAGCCGCGCTCCTCGATCCGCTCCAGGTCCTGCGTCCATCCGTAGCCGCGCTCGACGCACCAACGGGCGCCCTTCCGCATCACCTCCTCGAACTCGCGCCGATCGAGCCGCACGATCCCCTGCGAGCCGACGCCGGCCGGAACGCGACGGAACAGCTCCGTCATGAGCATCTCCAGGCGCGGTTTCACGTCCGCGAGCGCGAGGTCGGTCCGGATCAGCCGCATCCCGCAGTTCACGTCGTAGCCCACCCCGCCCGGCGAAATCACGCCATCGCGCGGGTCGAACGCGGCGACGCCGCCGATCGGAAAGCCGTAGCCCCAATGGCCGTCCGGCATGCAGAGGGCGTAGCGCCGGATGCCGGGCAGGCAGGCGACGTTCGTCACCTGCTCGAAGACTCCGCGGTCCATGCCGCCCAGGATACCTTCGGTGGCGTAGATACGGGCGGGGACGAGCATGCCCGGCTTCTCGCTCGCCGGGATCTCCCAGACCTCATCGGCGATGCGGTTGACGGCCATGGCGGTGTTGAGTCGCACGAGGCGCCCCTCCTTCAGATGTCGAGCACGACCCTGGCGCGCCATTCCGCTCCGGCCCGGGTCACCTCGTACAGGTGCTTCGTCACGGCCTTGACGTCGGCGCGCAGCACCTGGCGCGACGGGTCGACGGGTGCGCCGGCCAGGGCTGCGCGGAGCCGCCAGCGGCTCCCCTGGCGGTCTTCCTCCACGTCGGCCTCGGCGCTGTGGAAGACGACGCCGGCCGCGTCCTTGTAGTACACGATGTCCGAGAGCCAGTCAAACAGCAGGTCCGCGAGGGACGCAGCGTCTCGCTCCACGGTTCGGCGCCACGACGAGCCGACGGTGTCGGGGTCCGCCATGGTTTCGATGAGGGCGCGGGCGGCGGCCGAGCAAAGTTGGGAGGGGGTCGCCCCGGAGGCCTCGAAGGCGGCGTCGGCCAGGGCCACGTCCTCGAGGAACCGGAAGCGTCCGCCCATCGGGTCGTTCATCCCCCGCCGCCGCGACGCCGGGTGGATGCGAAGATGGAGCGGACCTGGGCGATGCCGGGGATGGCGTGACCGAGCGGAGCGGGCACCTTGCCCCGGAGCCACATCCTGATCGCGAGCGGGAAGACGCGAAGGAGAGTCTGAAGGTCGAAGCGGAGGATCTTCAGCGGCATCAATGCCTCGTTGAGCCGGCCGTCGCGCCGGACGAGCTCGCAGAAGCCGGTGATGTGCCGCGCCCCGCCGGTATCCGTGAGGCCGGCGTCGAGGGCCGCGCGACGGAGGCGGATGATGGCCTCCATCGGCTTCACGTCTTTCGGACACACTTGGACGCAGAGATTGCACCGGACGCAATCCCAGATTCCGTCCTCCTTCTCCAGGGCGCTCAGCCGGGCCGTGCGGGCTTCCGAAGACTCGCGCGGGTCGGCCAGGAATCGGTCGGCCTTGGCCAGGGCGGCCGGTCCGAGAAAGCCGCGCGACACCTCGTGCGTCGCACAGGCGCCGACACAGGCTCCGCACATGATACAGGCGTCCACGTTGTGGAAGTCATACTGACCCGGAAGCAGCCTCAGCTCGCCCCCCGGCGTCGCGTCGTGAAGCTCCCGCGCCGGGAGGAGCCAGGGGGTGACGGCGCGGATCTTGTCCCAGAACGAGGACATGTCCACGACGAGGTCCTTGATCACCGGGAGGTTGCGGAGCGGGGCGAGGTCCAGCCGACCGTGGCGCTCCAGTTCCTTCCGCACGGAAGTCCGGCAGGCGAGCTTCTCCGTCCCGTTGATCACCATCGCACAGGAGCCGCAGATGGCGGAGCGGCAGGAGTAGCGGAAGGCGAGCGATCCGTCTTCCTGGTTCTTGATACGGATCAGGGCGTCCAGCACGGTCATGCCGCGCCCGACCTCGACCCGGTAGTCCTCGACGTGGGGATGTCGGTCGATCTCGGGGTTGAAACGCGAGATGGTGAAGGTGAGGCGCAAGCGGGAAGCCCTCAGCGGTCAGCCTCGCGCCCGGCGGTCAGCCCCTCCCGCAGGCCGGTCGCGGCGGCTCACGGTCATTCGAGCACGAAGGCCTTCGGGTAGTCCGTCAGGTTCCGGCAGCCGTCACGGGTGACGAGCACCATGTCCTCGATCCGGACGGCGCCGAGGCCGGGATAGTACAGACCCGGCTCGACCGTCACGACCTGTCCCTCCTGGAGCGCGGAGCCGGTCCGGCTGATCCGCGGCGCCTCGTGGATGTCGAGGCCCACGCCGTGGCCAGTCCCGTGGAAGTAGCCCTGCATCCGCCCGTTCACGAGGCCCGTCCGGTAGCCGGCCGCCTCGAACCGCTCGCAGATCTCCCGATGGATCTTGGCGCCGTCGGCCCCGTCCCGCACCTTGGCGATGGCCTCCTCCTGTGCGTCGAGGACCGTCCGGTAGAGACGCTGCAGCTCGGCGGAGGGCCGGCCGCGGACGACGGTCCGGGACATGTCGGCGAAGTACCGCGTCCGGCTGGATCGGGGGAACACGTCGAAGATGATGCTCCGGTCGGCCGGAAGGGGCCCGCTCCCCTCTTCGTGGGGATCGCAGGCCTGGTCGCCGCCCGCCACGATCGTGTGCTGGGCGACGCATTCGCGCTCCATGAGCGCGACGTTGATCAGGCGCTTGATGCGCTCCGAGGTCAGCGGCGCCCCGTCCAACCAGAGCACCCCCTCCCGGACGGCCGCGGCGCGGAGCGCCTCGTGGGCGGCCCGCACGGCCGCCTCGGTGGCCCGCTGGGCCTCCTCGATGTGCCGGACCTCCTCCTCGGTCTTCACGGCCCGCTGCTCGAAGAAGGGTTCGCGTTTGGCCTCCAGCTCGTAGCCCAGCCGCTGCAGCTTCGCGGCATGGCCGAAGGGAAAGGTGGCGGGGACCAGGAGCTTCGTGATGCCGTGCCGGGCGAGCACCGCGTGTACCACGTCGGTCGTGCCGGGGTCGGCCAGGCCCTGGGCCTTCAGCTCGCGCTCGATCTCGGAGTAGGAGAGGACGCGGTCCACCGTGGCCTGGCTCCTGGCGCGGTCCATCTCCAAGTCGCTCATGACGAGGACCCGCTCGCCCTTGAGCTCCAGGTAGATGAAGGGGTCGGGGGCGATGAAGCGGGTGGCGTAGTAGAGATTGGAGTCGGTTTCGCTGGCGGCGATGATGAGGGTGGCGCGGTCGGCGGTCATCGCGTGGATTCTACCCGCCGCCCTCCGGGGGGTCAAGGCACGAGGGGGGCGGGGGCGTCGGTGGCATGGTCCTCGCCGGGCGCGGGCTCTTCCTCGCCCTTGAGCAGTTCGTGCGGCAGGAAGAAGGTGTTCTTGAGCACGTCGAAGGCCAGGTGAGCCAGACCCTGCACGCCGGCGGCCAGCGAGTGCAGCGGTTTGTAGGAAACGTCCGGCTGCGCGATAGGGCCCTTCACCTCGAAGATGGCCGTGTCGAACCCTTTCCGGTCACCCTTCAGCAGCCGGCCGAAGAGCGGGATGCTCTGCAGGAACTTGGAGTAGGAACCGAGGGGGCTCACCACCACGACCATGTCGAGCCGGTCGGCGGGGATGTCGTAATCGCCGGCCGCGGTCATCTTGAGGATCGGGCTGTCGATGACGATGTCCTCGGTGTGCACGCGCCCCTGCGTGAAGACCAGGCGGCCGCTCGCCTTGTCGTATGGGAACCCCTGCTTCTGCAGGTCCACCTTACCCTGCAGCAGGGCCGGCAGGTTGAGGATGGTGATGATCCTGGGCACGATCGTGCCCCTGTAGATGTGGCCGTTCTTGATCAGGAACTGAACGGAGCCGTCCAGGGTCCTCAGGGTGCCCTCCGGGTGCCTCCCGTTCATGCGCAGCGTTCCCGTGAGGGTGGTCGAGCCCTCCACCGACCGCGTGTGGTCGCCGAGCAGCTTGATCAGACGGTCGTAGGGGAAGTCCGTCACCCGGAAGGTGACCTCCCCGTCCGCCGGCTGGCGCTTCGGCATGGCCACGACGAGCCGCGCCGCCAGCTTGCCCCCGTGCGCCTGGGCGGACACCCGGTCGATGTCCAGGACGCCGTTGCCGATCGTGACGCGCGCGGACACGTCGCGCAGCTCCAGGTGCTTGTACCGCCCCTCGTCGATGGTCAGGGTGCCGACCAGCCCGCCGCCGGCCGCCAGGTCTTCGACGAGGTCCCGGACGGGGGAGCGCTCGCCCTTGGGAATCAAAAGGTCGATGTCGAGCGTGTCGGACTCGGCCTTGAGCGTGACGGCCGGCCGCCTCGCCCAGTTCTGGACCACGCCGGAGGCGCGCAGGTCGCTGTCCCCGATGCGGAAGGAGAGCTGCTTGACCTCCGCGCTCTGGCGCACGAGCTTGACGCGCAGGTAGAGGTTGCGGACCGGGGCGTCCAGCTCCTTGGTGACGAACTGGCCGTCGGTCAGCGCGATCCAGCCGCCCAGGTTCCAGCGGCGCCAGTCGGCGCCCTTCCCCTTGATGTCGAGGGATATCTCCAGCGTGCCGGCCTCAAGGCCGGCGATCCTCATGCCGGCCGGCAACTGGGCCAGCGCGATGGGTCCGGTTACGAAAGAGGCGTCCACGACCGGGACCGGCCCCGGTTTGAGCGTGCCGCTGCCGGCGAGGCGCAGGGGCGGCATGGCGAGCTCCACCCGCTTCGCCGTGAACACGCCGGACGGGGCCCGGTGGCCCTCGAACTCGAGCACGGCCGCGGTCCCGGCCGGCTTCCTGACGGCGGGGATCGTGATCGCCGCGTCTTTGAGGTCCAGCACCGCCCTGACCTCCGGCGCGGCCGGCCGCCCCGCGAGGGCCAACCTGGCGCCGATCATCCCCTCCAGCCCGAGCGTCGAATCCTTCTTCCGGGGAACCAGTTTCGCCAGGTCCCTCGTGTCCACCGCGGCCAGGACGAAAAAATCCTTCAAGGTCGGGTCGCCGTCCAGGAGGATGGTCCCCTGCACTTCCACCCGTGAATGGCCGAGCGTCGCAAACAGGCGGTCGAGCTCCACGCCCTCGCGCGACACCCGCACCCGTCCGCTCAGCCCCTCCACGCGCTCCTGCAGGGCCGGCGTCCGACAGGTGATGTCCTTGAGGATGAAGTCCCCGCCCTGGAAGGAGAGCCCGCCCGGCTGGGTCAGGCCGCCGGTCAGCCTGAACGTCAACACGCTGGAGCCCGACACCTCGTGCAGCTCCTTGAGCGCCTTCGTGAAGGCGCTCGGGGCCATTTGATGGACCAGCAGGGCCGTCAGGTCCGGGGCAGCCATGTCGCCCGTCACGTCCAGCTCGATCCAGGGCCCGTTCTGCTGGAGGAGGATCAGGGCGCTGCCCCCGCGCACGCGAAACGCCCCGTAGAGCGCCGTCAGGTCCGCGATCCTGATCCGGTCCGGTTCGACGAAGACCGTCGCCTCGATGTCCTGGGTTCTCACCCGGTCCTCCCCCAGGAGGGCCTGGCCTTGCTTGACCCGGAACTGGCCGGTGAAGGAGAAGGTCGGCTCGGGGGCCGTGGTCCCGGACACCGTGGCCGTGACCGCTTCGACCACGCCCTGGACCTGGCGGTCCGTGAGGACCTCCTGGATACGCGGGTTCAGCCACTGAACGGGAAAACGGGCGGTGAGATCGGCCAGGGCGATCGGCGAGGAGGCGAAGGTCGCCGAGAAGGTCGGCTGCGGCGTCAACAAACCGGAGAGGCTGGCCTGACCCGCCAGCGAGAGCTGCTCGACCTCCCCCCGTATCTCGGACAGCACCATGTCGTAGCCGGCGACGCCCGGCCCCAGGCGGACCTGCCCGCGGAGGGTCGCGGCGCCGGCGATCCCCTCCGGCACGGGTCTCGGGCCGAGGAAGTCCGCCAGTTGCGCCAGGTCCAGGTCCACGACCTCGACCGCGCCGGCGAACGTCACGCCGGCCGGCGGCTGGCCGCCCCCGATCGCCTGCTCGACGCTTCCCGGGGCGGCGCGGCTCACGGTCCCCTCCAGGGCGAGGGATGAGGCGCCGCGGGAAGAAGGCATCCCGGCCGACATCAGAATCTTGATGCTTTGCTCGGCAGGATGGGACGTGAGCGTGAGGTCCACGGGCGCGACCGTCGCGGTGCGCACCCCGTCCGGCCGGAACTCGTCCACGACGACCAGCTCGCCACCCTTGATGCTGGTCTCTTTGATGGCGAGCAGGAGGGCGAGGGGGTTGGCCATGCCCGACGCGAACGCCTGGTCCTGGGGACCCGGCTCGATCAGGTGCCAGCGCCCGGTTCGATCCCGGCGGAGCTCCAGGTGCGGGTGGTCGAGCAGGAGGCGCTTACCCACCACCTGGAGCTTGAGCAGCGGCCAGGCGCGGAGGACCAGGGCGATGTGCTTCGCGCGGAAGTGGATCTCCGCCGGATCCTCGTCACGGATCACGACGTCGGACAGGGTCAGCTTGATGCTCGGCAGCAGCTCGAAGCGAACCGAGCCGACCTCGATCTTCCGTCCGACCTGCGCTTCGACCTGTTGGAGGAAGAACCGCTTGACCCCTTCGGGGGTGAAGAGAAGCGGGGCGAGGACGATCAGGAGGACGAGGATGAGGACGGCCAGGATGCCGCGCAGGACGAGACGACGGCGGACAGTCACTCCTCCTCCCAGAGAGTCGCCAGAGAGTCGAACGTGGCGGGGACGTGCGAATCTTACCGGAACGACTGGCAGAAATCCAGGAACGGTCCGCCGGCGGGGAAAAGGCTTGCGGCCCGGAGGACGGCTGCGCATAATCGGACCGGCCGCAGGCCGGGAGCCGGCCGGCCGCCATCAGCCGTGAGGAGCGCCGCGTGCCGGACCGCGACCACCCCACCCGCGCCAGATGGACGATCCTCGCCCTTCTGTTTCTGATCACTATCGTCACCTACATCGACCGCGTCAACATCTCGGTCACGGCCCGGCAGATGATGCCGGCGCTGGGACTGACCGACCTCGAAATGGGTGAGGTGTTCTCGGCCTTCGTGCTCGGCTACGCCCTGTTCCAGGTCCCCGGGGGATGGCTGGGCGACCGCTGGGGCCCGCGGCTGGTGCTGGCCCTTGCGGTCCTCTGGTGGTCGGTCTTCACGGCGCTCACCGCCGTGGCCGCGACCCTGCCGCTGGCGGGCTGGCTGGGCGTGGGCGGGTCGCTGGCCGCGATCCGCTTCCTCGTCGGGGCGGGCGAGGCGGCGGCGCTGCCCAACATGAACCGGACCGTCGCCGACTGGTTCGCGCCGGACGAGCGCGGGCTGGGCATGGGGGTCACGATCGCCGGCCTGGGCGTCGGCTCCGCCCTGACCCCACCGGTCACGGCCTGGATCATGGTGAACTTCGGCTGGCAGACGGCCTTCTACGCCGGCGCCGCCCTGGGCCTGGCGGCGGCCGGCGCCTGGTTCTGGTACGCCAGGGACCGGCCCTCGGACCATCCGCGCGTCAACGCCGCGGAGCTGGCCGTGATCCGGGCGGCCGCGTCCGAGGTCCGGACGGCGCCGGGCCCCGTGCCGTGGCGGCGCATCGCCCGCACGCCGGCCGTCTGGCTGCTTGTCCTCAGTTACACCTGCCTGGGCTACGTCGCGTATCTCTACCTGTCCTGGTTCTACCTCTACCTGGTCAACGTGCGCGGCTTCGGGATGCTGCGGGGCGCTTTCCTCGCGGCCGCGCCGTTCCTCGCCATCACGCTCTTCTGCCCGGTGGGCGGCTGGGCCACCGATCGTCTGAGCGTCCGCCTCGGCATCAACCGGGGCCGGGCCTGGGTCGGCGCGGCGGGGATGGCGTGCTCGGGCCTTTCCATCGTCGTCGGCGCATGGCTCGACGCCCCCTACTGGGCCATCGCCTGGCTGGCGCTCGGTGCCGGCTGGCTCTACTTCACGGTCGGCGCCTATTGGAGCTCGACCGTGGACTTGAGCAAACCCCACGCCGGCACCCTCTCCGGCCTCATGAACACGGGAGCCAACATCGGCGGCACGCTTTCGCCGACCCTCACGCCCTGGCTCGCGGAGCAGTTCGGGTGGCCGGCCGCGCTCGGCGCGGCCGCCGCCCTGGCGCTCCTCGGCGCGCTGCTGTGGCTTCCGGTCCGACCGGGGGATGGACTGGCCGAGGATCCCGCCCGCCCCGCCCGGGCGGAGGACGGCGAGCCGGCTCCCCGCTTGCGCTGAGCCGGCCGGCTTGGTATTGTCACCGCGCGATGGTGATGAAGTTCCAGAAGAAAGACCCCAGGGCCGTCATCTCCACGGAGTTCGGGGAGATGGTCATCCGGCTCTATCCCGACGAGGCCCCGCGCCACGTGGAAAATTTCATCAACCTCGCCAAGATGGGCTTCTACGACGGCACGACCTTCCACCGCGTCGTCCCCGGCTTCATGATCCAGGGCGGCGATCCTCTCAGCAAGAACCCCGACCGGAGCCTGCACGGGACCGGCGGGCCGGGCTACTGGCTGAACCCGGAGCCCAACGACCGGCCGCACAAGCGCGGCGCCGTGTCCACCGCCAAGATGCCGCGCGAGAGCAACAGCACGCGGGACTTCAACGACAATGGGTCCCAGTTTTTCATCTGCGTGGCGGACTCGAACGGGCTCGATCGGCGCTACACGGTCTTCGGCGAGGTGATCCGAGGCATGGAGGTGGCGGACAGGATCGCCGCCGCGCCCCGCGACCAGGCGGACAACCCCCTCCGGCCGATCGTGATGAAGGTGACGGTGAAGGAGTCGTGAGCGGTCGTCGGTGATGAGGCGTCAGCGGGCCGAGCGGGCGTCCCGCCGCTGAACACCGCTCGGCGCAAGCCGTCTTCTAGAAGAACGCCATGCTGGCGAAGGTGACGGTCGAGTTGAACTGGTCGGTGATCCCCCGGTCGTAGCGCAGGACCTCTCCCTTCTCCGCGCGGATCAGCTTCAACATCGAATAGATCGGCGCAAAGCCGCAGATCCGCCGACGGTCCCCCTCCTCGTGGATGAAGCGGGCGAAGGCGTCCGCGTCCAGTCGCTCGACGTGCGTGAGCATCTCGAGGTCGGTCTGCAGGCAGCGGTGGAAGGAGAAGTCCGTGGGCGGCTGGGGATCGCCGTAGCGCAGCCCGATGTGGGCGAGGTCGGCGCTCGCGATCACGCAGGCTTCACGCCCCGATTCCGCCAGCGCGGCCTTGAGGCCGTCCAGGAAGGCGCGGACGGCCTCGGCCGTCGCGGCCAGCTCGGGGTCGAAGAAACAGGACGCCGGAAAGGCGCAGAGGATCGGCAGGATCGTCACGTTCCGTTGCTCGCGGGCGACGTGCTGGAGGAACGGGAGCTGGAACTCGATCGTGTGCTCGGCCCGGTGGCGGACGTCCTCCGCAAAGAAGCGTCCGCCCCCGTTCCGCGTCAGACGATCCACAAGATCCCGATCCACCGGGAGCCGTCCCAGCGGGGTCTCGAAATCCTTGTCCGTCACCGCGAACCCCTGCTCCAGTCCGCCGTGGCAGGTCCCGAGGATCACGAACAGGTCGGGGCGGTGTGCCTCGGCCAGCTCCTTGTACGCCCAGGCGTAGATCGGGCCGCCGAGCCGGAGCTCGTAGTGGGGGGCGACGATCGCCTTGATGGGCTTGCCCCGATGCTCCGAGGGCGTGCCCGGGGGCCCTTCCTTGGACGAGAAGAACGACTCGATCTGCCGCGAGAGCTTTTCCGCCTCCGCCTCGTAGCTCCGTCCGGCGAAGGCGGCCGGGCGCGTCGGCGCCGCGCGGTAGGCCACGGCCGCTTCGCGCTTGGCGGCCTCGACCCGTTCCCCTTCCAGGAAGAGCTTCTCGTCCAGGTCCGCCACCAGCTTGGCCAGACGATCCGGCATGAGGAATTCCCCGAAGCGCTGCAGGTACTTGGCGCCGATCTGCTCGATCGAATGCTCCCCGTCGAAATACTGGAGCAGGTAGAAGTAGTTCAGCGGCACGATCAGCTTTTCCGCGCTCAACCCGGTGGGGTCCCACAGGAGCACGTACTTCTCGTCCTGCTCCCGGAGCGGCGAGAACTGAAGGTTGCGGAGGACGGGACGCTGCGTGGAATCGGCGGTCGTTTCGGTCATGGGCCGTCCTGGTGATGGGCCGACGAGCGGGATTCTACCGGAGCGGAACCGGCGGCGGCAAGGTGCGCGGGGCGCTAGTCTCCGGCCGGACCGGGACCGGCCTTCCGCCTGAACGACCAGACGACGAGGGACGCCACCGTCAGGCCCAGGAGCCAGAGCGAGGCATGGCCGTACCGCGGCTCGGCATATTCGATCAGGTCGGTCAGCCGCCCGATGAGCAGCGACATGCGGGCCATGACCGTGTAGCCGAACGCGGCGCCGAAGGCGATCATCAGGAACAGGATGCCCGTGCGCGCCGCCACGTGGACGGGCCCGCTGTGCTCGATCGAGAAGAAAAAGTAGAAGAGGACGGAGACGACGCCCAGCAGCAGGACGATCGTGTTCAGGTTGCTGGCCGGGTTCAGCAGGTCGAACGTGAACGTCAGCCCGCCCTCCCCGATCGCGGCCAGGGGCCGGACGGTGTCCTCCACCTGCTTGAGGATGTAAGAGGAAATGATCCGCGGGATGGCCATCCCGGACCCCACGCCGACGACGAAGGCGAAGGCGATGCGCGACAGCCAGGTCGCCCGCGGCAGGTAGCGGGCCAGCATCAACGCGCCGATGCCCAGGGGCACGACGAGCGACCACTGACCCTGGTGGACCAGGGGCTCATAGACGAGACGGTGGAACAGGTCGGCGCCCTTGACGATGGTGTAGCCCACCGAGATCCCGACGTAGAGATGCTCGGCGAGCTTGAAGAGCGGGTTGTCCTCGTACAGGAACGTGAAGATGAAGAGGGTCAGCCCCGTCGCCACCCACGCCCCCAGCAGGCCCTCGAACGGCATGCTCGCCGGCTCCTTCCCTTACCTCAAGCCTGCGGACCCCGGCGGCCGGTCCGCCCGGTGGCCAGGTACAGCACGTTACAAAGGATAACCAGCCCGATGATCGCGAAGTGCGTGGCGGACTGGGCGTCCATGCCGGCGACCGCCCGGCCTTTCCGGCCGATCAGGACCTCGTACTCGGCCGCGCCCCGGAGGCCTCCGATCAGGCCGTTGATCTGGCCGCTGCGCAGGAGCGGGTACAGGCCCGGGGCAATGACCCCCGTGCAGCCGCCGCCCAGCTCGAACTTGTACTTGTCCCGCCCGAAGACGTACCAGGACTCGATCCCGGCCGTGCCCGCCGCCAGGCTCACGACGTAGTTCACGTCCCGCAGCGTCCGCACGTCCTTGAGGACCGGCAGGTCCTTCGTCGGCTGGTTGTAGTAGTCGTTGGGGAAGGCCTTGGAGAGATCCTGCCCCATCGTGATGATCAGGGAGCCGACGCCGGGACTCCAGCCGAGGAACACATAGTCCCGGCCGTTCTGCTTCCCGTTCTCCTCCGCCACCTGCCTGATGACTTGATCGGCCATGCCCGTGCCGGTCACCCAGAGCGTCATGCCGATCACCCGCAGGTTCTTCTTAAAGGCGTGTCGCAGCAGGGCTACGGCCTGAGGATAGAGCTCGGGCTTGGAGGCCGGGTCGAAGTCCATCGAGAGCAGGAACACCGCCCCTTCGGGCAGGCTGTCCAGGTAGTCGTAGACGCCGCGCACCTCCGGCGACACCTTGATCGCCAGCCCCACCGGGTAGAGGAGCGGGAGCAGCGTGCAGAGCCCGATCACGAGGAAGATGATCCGGCGGTCCAGATGGAGCAGGCGCTCAACGACAGACATAAAAGACCGTGTCGAGGGTTACGCGGTGCGGTGTGAGCGCGGGACCGGGGCACGGCTCATGTCCGGCCCCTCTTCCCGCCTCAACACTCACCTCTCCTCACTCCTTGCCCCCGCCCAGGTAGGCCCGCTCGATTCCGAAGATGATCTTGAGCGAGAGCGCCACCGCGCCGAGGCTCACGCCGATCAGGATGGCCCGGCGCACCGAGGCGTTCAGGACGTTGAGGATCCATTGGGTGACCTCGCCGCTGGCCGGGATCAGGTGCTCCCCGAGCGGGACGCGGCCCATCATCACGATCACCGCGGCGACCAGGAGCACGGCGGCCTCGCGGCTCCTGGCGCGGAAGGACCGGTAGGCGGCCGAGGCGATGAAGAAGGCCAGGATCGCGAACATGGTGCCCTGGAGCGGAACCAGCGCGTAGGTGTAGACCCAGCCGAAGGCGGTCAGGGCGCCGTTCGACGCCTCCTTGGCGTTCGACCACAGCCCCAACAGGATCGTCCCGACCATGCCCGTGTAGAGCGCGAAGCTGTAGCCCCACCCCGGCTCCCTCCGCCGGATGCGGACGGCGTGGAGGTGAAAGAGGCTCGTGACGCCGAGCACCAGGGCGAACAGCCCGATGATCTGCAGCCACTTGTTCACCTCCGTCAGCATCGTCTCGGAGGCCGGATGGGGGACGTAGTACTGGGCGGCGAAGAGCAGGCCGGTGACCAGGGTGATGAGCAGCGGGAGCTGGCGGCGGAAGAAGATCATTTGAGGTCCCTGAACAGGTCCAGGAACAGGACGGGGAGATCGCTCCCGGCCAGAACCCCGACGGTCGCCAGCAGGGTCCCCGCGGCCAGCACGCCGAGGACGAAGGCCTTGCCCAGGTCTTGGCCGCGGAGCGTACCCACCTGGACCGGCTCGCGGGAGAGATAGGCGCTCGCGGCGTAGAGCTCCTCGCCGATCAGGGTGTAGTCGCAGGTCGTGACGAAGAAGGGGAGCTGATGGTCGGAATCGGTGCCCGCGATCTGGATCGCCCCCGTGCTCGCGCCCGTCTCAGTCAGCAGCAGGGCCTCGGCATAGTAGGAGCCCATGAAAAAGTTGGCGGCCGGCTTCTTGCGGAGCATGATGCCGTCAACCGACGCCGTGTAGCTGAATTGATCGCTTGTGATAAAAAAGTTCGAGTCTTCCTTGAAGGCGTCCGGCTTGCCCGCCTCCAGGTAGGACTGTTTGGTGATCTCCTGGCAGACTGCCATGACGATGGGGTCCCGGTGCGGGACGAGCAGGTCGGTCTCGTAGGCCGCCACCCGCTTGGCCACCCGCCCGAGGATGACCGCCGAGGCGATCGTGGCCGGCTCGCTCATGTCGCCCGCCCCGGTGAGGAACAGGATGGGTTTGCCAAGCTCCGTCGCCCGGCCGATGGCCTCGTCCACCGCGTCGAGTCCCGGAATCCGGCGGAGGAAGATCTCCCGTTTCCTGGCCTGCTGGATGGAGGCGAAGACCACCCCGCCGAACAGGAGGGCCAGGATCAGATTGTTGGCCGCGTTCCAATTGATCCAGTTCGGCTCCGGCGAGGCTCCGTCGGTTCGGACCTCGACCTGCTCCTCTCCCCGTACCGCCCTGAGCCGCACCCGGTAGGTCATCCCGTCCTTCAGCTCGACACCCTTGCCGGGCTTGATGGTGTAGAGGTGGTAGTCCGGCGGGGCGGGCCTGGTCCACCAACCGAACTTCGCGTCGCGTACATAGCCGGCCGTGGACGGCAGGTCGGCGAGCTGGACCTGGCTCTCGGCCCCGTCCTGCGAGAGAAGAATCCGGTAGGTCACGTCCGGCCCGTCGTGGGGCGCCGGCGCCCAGACCAGCGTGAGGCTCTCGCCCCCGTCGTTCGGCGTGTCGAAGAGCCGGACGTCCCTCGGCGGGGTCAGGTCCGCGGCGGCCGCGCGCGCAGCCCAGGACAGGGCCACTGCCAGAGCGAGCAACGCCCTCCGGCCTCCTGTCGTCCTCTTCCCCATGCCCTACCCTTCGATGAGCTCCACGTTCGCCCGGGGAATGACCGCGGTCGCGCCGTCCTGGAACCGCACCTCCAGCACGCGGACGTGGCTTTCGGTCTCGATCTGCCGCAGCTCGGGCGGAAGCGCGGCGACCCGGCCGATCCGTCCGAACAGCGGGTCCCGGATCACCCTGACCAGATCGCCGATCGTGAGGCCGCCGGGGTGGCCGGCCTCGGCCCCGCCGCCCTCCGGCCGCGCCGACGCGGCCCTGGGGATGATCACCTCGGGACGGATCACGCCGGCCCTGATCTGCGTGGCGCCGGAGATAGAAGCCTGCTGGCCCGCGTGGCGCGACAGGAGCGTAAAGGTCTTGGCCGCCATGGGGATCGAGCCGAAGCCTTCGGTGATGACGAGCGTGAATCCCACCCGCTCCGTGCCGGTGATCGCCACGCCGAGGTCGTAGCCGAGCAAGTCTCGGAGGTCCCGGTCATGGATGCCGCCGACGACCAGGGCCGCGACCCCGACCTCCCTGGCCCTGGCCATCGTCCGGCTGCCGAGGAAGCAGCCGCCGACGACGATCGCGCCCTTCATCTGCGGCGAGAGGTGCCCCGGCTCCAGGGTCTCCTCCGGCGACTTCACCGCGATCACGATGGGCCCCCAGGTCTCCCCCCCGACGCCGAAGATGCCCTGGACGAGCGAGCAGTCCGTCTCGACCGTCACGCCGTGCGGCGGGTGGACCTCGACGACGGCTCCGGTCACGTAGGCCAGCAGGTCCAGGACACGGGGCGGCTCCCGAAACAGTGCCTGTCCCGTGACGGTGGACACTGCCTCCAGGGTGCCGTCGATGGGCGCGCGCACCTCGGTCTTGAGGAACTTGAGGAAGGGCCTGGTCTCGGCGAAGACCTCGTCCCGGGCGAGCCGTTCCCCCTCCCGTTTGAGCAGGTACTCGCGCACCTCGTCCGGGGCGACGCCCAGCAGGTTCGCGACGTTCACCGCATGGACCTTGCCCGGCAGTTCGGCACGGGCCACCACCGTGTCCGCCCGGACCGGGTCGCCGGCCTTGGCCAGGACCGTCCCCGCGATCGGTAAAAGCCGCCGCTTGCGGAGGACGATCCGCTCGGTGACCGCGAGGCCCGGGGTGTAGGAATGCGCCATCTGCGCCGCCGTGGTGTGGGGTGATGAGACGTCTTGCCCGTTCAGTTCCCGTGTTGAGTCGTAGAACCTCTCCGGAACCCCGCGCTCACAACCCAATCTGCCTCACGTCGGATAGAGGTCCACCGCCCTCTGCCACTTCGTCAGGGCCTGGAGCCTGGCCCGCTGGTCGGCCGGGAGCTCAAGCGGCCGGCCGCGTCCGTCGAGCAGGAGACCGGCGACGCCGCCGCGCACCTCGCGACTCAACGACTCGCCCCGCCCCGCCCCCACGTCCACCTGTCGGGCCGGCCGCACGTCCACCCGCGCCCGCTGCTCCGGCCCCAGCGGGATCAGGCGCAGCTCCCCGAAGCGGAGCGTGTCGCGTTCGACCGGCCTCCCGTCCTGGAAGTGGACGGCGAACTCCGCGCAGGCCTCCCCCTCCTTGCCCTGCCCCACCGGCGCGAGGCAGGTGCCGAGGTAGACCATGCAGTCGCGCACGAAGACGTCGGTCGCGGCCTTCTCGTTCACCGTCGAGAGCACGCCGAGGTGGGGCATCATGAAAATGCTGTCCACGGACAGGACGGTGAAGCCCAGCGGCTGGTAGGCGTCCACCATCATCACCATGGACTGGATGCGGCGCGGCGCGTGCGAGAGGATGCCGCCGCTGCCCACGATGAGGTCCAGCGCCATCATGTCCACGAGCGACTCGCCGGAGGCGCGCTGCTCGAAGATGTCCGAGATCGTCCGCTCCTGCTGGACGCCCTTGAGCCCGGTGGCCAGCGACTTGTGGTGCTCCAGCGCCAGCCGCAGGGCCTCGCGCGCGATGGCCTGCTCGATCTGCAGCTCGTCCAGCGTCTGGGGGATCGTCGTCGGCCGGATCATCTTGTTCTTGATCCGGTTGCGGAGGGTCTGCTCCTCGATCGTGAAGGGCACCCACCGCAGGATGTTGTCCAGGCCCGCCTCCGCGAACACGTTCGAGATGCTGTAGGACATGCCCAGGTTGGCGCTGACCGTGCGATTGAAGGTCCCGCCGAAGACCGAGAAAACGTCCGTGGTCGCGCCGCCGATGTCCACGCCGATCAGGTTCAGGTTGTCCCGCTTGGCGATGGCCTGCATGATCAGGCCGACCGCCGCCGGAGTGGGCATGATGGGGGCGCCGGCCCAGTCGATGAGCTTGCGGTACCCCGGCGCCTGGGCCATGACGTGCTCCAGGAAGAGGTCGTGGATCTTGGCGCGGGCCGGCCCCAGGTTCTCCCGCTCGAGGACGGGACGCAGGTTGTCGGTGACGACCAGCTCGGTCTTCTCGCCCAAAATCTGCCTCACGCGGTCGCGCGCGTCCTTGTTGCCGGCGTAGATCAGGGGGAGCTTGTAGTGCAGCCCGAGGCGGGGCCGAGGCTCGGCCGCGGCGATGAACTCGGCCATCTCGACGACGTGGGTCACGGTGCCGCCGTCGGTGCCGCCGGAGAGCAGGATCATGTCGGGGCGGAGAGAGCGGATGCGTTCGATCTTCTCGTGGGGCAGGCGGCCGTCGTTGGAGGCGAGGACGTCCATCACGATGGCCCCCGCGCCGAGGGCCGCGCGCTGGGCGCTCTCCCCCGTCATGCTCTGGACCGCGCCCGCGACCATCATCTGAAGCCCGCCGCCGGCGCTGCTCGTGGAAATGTAGATGTCCACGCCGACCGGCCGGTCCCCGGCCGCCGGCGTGATGATCCGCTCCCCGTCCAGAATCTTCCGGCCCGACAGCTCCTCGACCTCCGCGATGGCGTTCAGCACCCCGCGGGTGACGTCCTCGAAGGGGGCCTCGACGGTGGTCGGCGCCTCCCCGCGATGGGTCTGGCGGTACTCGTCGCCGACCCGCTCGATCAAGATGGCCTTGGTCGTCGTGCTGCCGCAGTCGGTCGCGATGATCGTGGACAGGGGATGGTCCGGCATGGACGGGCTCCTTACCGGGCCGGAAACCGTCGCTGTGGCGTGCCGGGGGATAGGACGAGGATGGTCATCGAGGGGATGCCTCGGCGCGGGCCGATCGGCGCGCCGCCTCCGCGGCCTCGATCATCGCGACGAGCCGGGCGATCGCATCGCGCCGCTCGAGGAGGCGGGCGGCGATCTCCACTTCCCGGGCGTCGCAGGCCAGGCTCAGGATGGGCGTGAGCGCGTGCAACGCCTGGCTGCCGAGGAAATTCATCGGGCCGGCCGATTCCAGGAACAGCACCGCCGCCCCCGCCATCCGCCGGCCGACCGTGACGGTCGCGATCTTCTCCAGCAACCGGGTCTCCTCGGGCGAGAGGGGCATCCCCTCCCTCCGCATGGCGAAGGCGTGTCGCGCCGCCGCCTTGAGCTTCTGTACCCGTTCGGCAAGGGCCATGGTCCTGTGTTCCGCGCGGCCTATACTAGCCAAGGCCGGGCGCCGCGTCAACCGACGCGGATGCGGACGCGCTCTGCTCCGCCGCATGGTAGGAGCTGCGGACCAGGGGACCGGATTCCACGTGGGTGAAGCCGAGCGTCAGGCCTTCGGCCTTGAAGGCGGCGAACTCGTCGGGGTGGTAGAAGCGGGCGACCGGATGGTGCTCCCGGGTCGGTTGCAGGTACTGGCCGATCGTGAGGATCTCGCAGCCGACCGCCCGGAGGTCGGCCATCACCCCGCGGACCTCCTCCGTCGTTTCTCCCATGCCGACGATGAGGCCGGACTTCGTGCGGCAGCCGAGCCGCTTCGCGCGGTCCAGTAATTCGACGGACCGCCGGTATTTGCCCTGGGGCCTGAGGATCGGGAAGAGGCGCGGCACCGTCTCGATGTTGTGGTTCAGGATCTCGGGCCGTTCGGCCGCGACCGTCGCCAGCGCCGCCTCGCTCCCCTCGAAGTCCGGCACCAGCACCTCCACGGCGCAGGAGGGAGTCAGCCGACGGATCGCGCGGATCGTCTCCGCGAACAGGGCCGCGCCGCCGTCCTCCAACTCGTCCCGGTTGACCGACGTGATGACCGCGTGCCGGAGCCCCATCGCCCGGACGGCGCGGGCCACCCGTTCGGGCTCGCCATGGTCCGGGGCGTGCGGCCGTCCCGTGGCGACCGCGCAGTACCGGCAGCGCCTGGTGCAGATGTCGCCGAGGATCAGGAAGGTCGCGGTCCGGTGGTTCCAACACTCCCAGATGTTCGGACAGCGGGCCTCCTCGCAGATCGTGTGCAGGCCGAGGCCGTCGAGGATGGTGCGGAGGTCGCGGAAATCCTGACCATGGGCCAGCCGGACCTTGAACCAGGACGGGAGCCGTCCGGCGCCGGGGCGCGCGGCCGAGGCCCCACGCCTGGACCGCACCTCATCGAGCGGGATGAAGCTCATGCGCCCTTCCCAAGCACGGCGGCCGGCGGCGCTCAGCGGCCCAGCCGGGCCAGAAGTCGTCGCCAGAATCCCCCTCTGGCGGGGTCCGCATAGTCCACCCAGAGTTCTTGACTGCCCAGATAGACGTCGCCGCGGAAACTCGGCCGGCTCCGGAGCTGCCGGAAGCCCCGCTCGTGGAGGAGCCGGATCAGCTCCTCGATCGCCGCCGCGACGCCGGCGGCCGGGCCGGTCTCGACCCTGAGGGCCTCGTAGCGGAGGATCGCGCGGCAGCCCCCGTCGGTCTGCTCCACCTCCACCAGCCGGCTGAACCCGCGCTCGCGCTCGTCCAGGCCGGCGAGCTGATGCTTCTCGACGATCCGCGCCGCCATGAGGAACGCGGGCTCAAGGTTTCTGCGCCCGGAAGACGGCGAGCAGATCGCTCAGGGCCAGGGTCTTGCTCCGCAGGACGGCGCGCTCGCGGGGCACCTCCGCCCGCACCGCCGCGCCGTCCTGTTTCAGGCAGGCGGCGCCGAGCGAGAGGATGCGCTCGCATTCCTGCTCGACCTTGTTCCGTACGACGGGATTGACCGCGAGCATTCCGTCCAGCTTGGTCCTGGTGTCGGTCAGGTGTCGCCGCAGCTCCTGTTCGGGGAACGACTGCCGCGCCGCCTCATCCAGGCACCGGTCGAGGTACTGGGTCAGGAAGACGTAGAGCCGGACCAGCGTGTCCGTGGTCTCGATCGGGTCGGGGGCAGGGACGGTCATGGGACCTCCAGAGAGCGGGTCGGGCCGCGAGCTGTCCGGGGCGCCTGGGGGAGGCGATGCCGCCTGAAGGCCCGGCTAGAGCCGGACCTTCACGTCGGCCCCCTCGACCGTGACGGGATAGGACTTCACGCAGGCCGAAGGGTTGGTCGTGCACGCGCCCGTCTTCACGTTGTACCGCCAGGCATGCCAGGGGCAGGTCACTTCCTCCCCCTCCAGCTCGCCCTCGCCGAGCGGTCCCCCGCGATGGACGCAGGTGTTGTCGATGGCGTAGAAGGCCCCGCCGACGTTGAAGAGGGCGATGGACCGGCCGTTCACCTCCGCCACCGTCCCGGAGCCCGGCGCCAGGTCCGCGGTACCCGCGACTCTCACGAAGTCCGCCATGAGTCCTCCTGCGTTGATCGAGAATGATCAGGTCGGTCGCGTGATCTTGCCGAGCAGGCTCTCCAGGGGGCTGCCGCCGCCACGGGCCGACGTCACCGCCTCCACCTGCGTGACCAGGCCGGCGGCGATCTGCTTGAAGGCCGCCGTCTGAGGAGAAGCGGGGTCGGCTACGACGATCGGGACGCCGGCGTCCCCGCCCGCCCGGATCGCCGGATCGATGGGAATCCGGCCCAGGAAGGGAATGCCGAGTTTTTGCGCGGCCCGTTCGCCCCCGCCGTGCGCGAAGATTTCCGTCCGCTCGCCGCAATGGCCGCAGACGAAGTAGCTCATGTTCTCGACGAGGCCCAGCAGCGGCACGTTCACCTTCCGGAACATCATGAGGCCCTTGCGCACGTCGTGGAGGGAGACTTCCTGGGGGGTGGTGACGGTGACGGCCCCCGTCATCGGCACGACCTGCGAGAGCGTCAACTGCGCGTCGCCGGTCCCCGGCGGCAGGTCCACGAGCAGGTAGTCGAGCTCGCCCCAGAGGACGTCGCGGAAGAACTGTTGGATGGCCGTATGGACCATCGGCCCCCGCCAGACGACGGCGGTCTCTTCCGGCACGAAGAACCCCATCGAAATGAGCTTGACGCCGTGGCTCTCGGCGGGAAGGATCTTGCCGTCCTGCTGCATGGGCTCCCTGGAGACGCCCATCATGATCGGGATGTTCGGGCCGTAGACGTCGGCGTCCATCAGGCCGACGCGGAAGCCGGCGTGGTGCAGTGCGACGGCGACGTTCGCCGATACCGTGGATTTGCCCACGCCGCCCTTGCCGCTGCTGATCGCGATGATGTGCCGGACGCCGGGAACGGGGTTCTCCTTGGCCTGTCCCGGACCGCCCTGAGCTCCTGCCGATTCCGCCATGCGTCTCCCTCCGTGCACCGAGCCGCGACCGGCTTCGGTTTGACCGCGGCAGGCAAAGCCTAACACAGCACCCGCGGCGGACACAATTCGCCCCCCCCGGGCGTCAGACGATGCGCGCCCTCGCCGCGGTCCTCTCGCACGGGGCGCCCCGCGGGCGGCGGTCAGGTGGAGCGCTGCAGGTTGGAGGCAAGACCGAGCTTCGACATGCCGAAGATGAGCCACTTCGACGGGTCGAAGTTGTACCACTTGGGGCCGTTGCGGTAGTCCCGGAGGTGGGTATGGTGGTAGTTGTGGTAGCCCTCGCCGAAGGTGATCAAGGACACCCACCAACTGTCGCGGCTGCTGTCGGCTTGGCCGTGGGGCTGCGCGCCCCAGAGGTGACAGATGGAGTTGATGCAGAACGTCGAGTTCAGGACCAGGAAGGTCCGGCAGACGCCGGCGAGCAGGAAACAGCCCAGGCCGACCCGCACGCCACCGTAGAGCGACCCGACGACGAAGGGCAGGGCGAGCCCCGAGAGGACGATCGGCACGTAGTTCCGGTGCTGCCACATGATGACGGGATCCTTGCGGAGCCGGCTCTCGTACTTCTCCTCGCGGTAGGGCGACTTCATGAAAATCCACCCGCAGTGGCTGTACCAGAACCCCTTGGTCGCGTTGTAGGGGTCCTCTTCCTTGTCGCAGCGCGCGTGGTGCCGGATGTGGTCGGCGCACCAGCGGAGCGCGGAGTTCTCCAACGCCCATCCGCCCGCGACCAGCAGGCAGGCCTTGACCCAGTCGGGGCACTCGAAACTGTGGTGGGAGATCAGTCGGTGGTAGCCGACGGTGATGCCCAGCCCGCTCACCATGTACAACACCCCGAACATCGTCCAGTCCAGCCACGTGAAGCCGTAGTGGTACCAGTACAGCGGCACGGCCACGGCCGTGGTCAAGCTGATGACGATGAACAGCACGATGACGGGGTAATCCCACTGGGGTCGCTTCTGCTCCACCGCTCTTCCTCCTGCAGATATCACTTAGGGTCTTTTTGAGAAAACGCCCGATCCGGACAAAAAGCGGACCCATCATAGCCGAGCCGGCCGGGCATTTCAAGGGGGTGCGTGGTGTATACTGACACGGATGGGCGCGCCGCCCGGAACGCGTGAGGTGCCGACATGATGGACTCGTCGCTCGAACCGGCCATTCAACGGATCGGCAGGGAGATCGCCGCCCTCTCCGGCGGCGAGACGCCGACGCGGCTCGACCACGGCTGGTGGTCCGGCACGATGCTCGAGTGGGGCCTTAAGGACGAGGCGCTCAAGGTCCAACTCTTTCGCTTCATCGATGTGCTGCCGGCCCTCCGACGGGACGAGCAGGTTGCGCGCCTGTTCGAGGAATACTTCGGGGGCACGGAGGCCGCCGGGGGCCTTCTGGGATGGGGGCTGCGCGCCGCGACGGCGACGGGGCTGGGCATGACGCTCGGCGCCAAGGCGCTCCGCGGCCAGGTGGACCGCATGGCCAGGGCCTTCATCGCCGGCGCGTCGGTGTCGGAGGCGTCGGCCAGGTTGCTGGACCTCTGGAAGTCGGGCCGGGCCTTCACCGTGGACCTCCTCGGCGAAGCGACCGTGAGCGAGCCGGAGGCCGACCGGTACCGGGACCGCTGCCTGGAGGCCTTGAAGGCGCTGGCCGCCGCCGCGACCGCCTGGCCGGCTTCCCCGATCCTGGAGCGGGACCAGTTCGGCCCGGTCCCGCGCGCTCACCTCTCGGTCAAACTCTCCGCCCTCTACTCCCAGCTCGACCCTATCGACCCGGAGGGCAGTTACCGGGCCGTGGCCGCCAGACTCCGTCCCCTGTTCGACCTCGCAGTCTCCCTCCCGGCCGCGATCACCTTCGACATGGAACAGGTGGAGCTCAAGGACCTGACCCTCGACATCTTCACCAGGCTCCTCTCCGAGCCGGCCTATCGGCGGTATCCCCACGGCGGCCTCGCGCTGCAGGCCTATTTGAAGGAGGGCGCCCGCGACCTCGACCGGCTGCTCGCCTGGGCCAAGCGGCGCGGCGCTCCCATCGCGATTCGGCTCGTCAAGGGCGCTTATTGGGACGCGGAAACCGTCCTGCACCGGCAGCGGGGCTGGCCCGTCCCGGTCTTCGAGCGCAAGGAGGACACTGACGCCGCCTACGAGGCGATGACCCGGACCCTCCTCGCCCACGCCGACCTCGTCAAGCCGGCCTTCGGCACCCACAACCTGCGCACCCTCGCCCACGCGGAGGCGGCGGCCCGCGCAGCGGGGCTGGACTCCGCCGCCTATGAGTACGAGATGATCTACGGCATGGCCGAGCCGCTCCAGGAGGCGGTGACGAGGCTGCCGCGGCGACTCCGCATCTACGCCCCGGTGGGCGAGCTGATTCCCGGCATGGCCTACCTGGTCCGGCGCTTGCTGGAGAACACGGCCAACGAGTCCTTCCTGCGACAGCGCTACATCGAGGCGGTCCCCCTCGAGCGGCTCCTGGAGCCGCCCCGCCCCTCGCCCCCCGAGGCGGGGCCGACGGCGGCGGCCGAACCTGAGGCCCCCCCCGATGCCTTCCGCAACGAGCCCCACGCCGATTTCTCCAAGGCCGAGGCCCGGGAACGGATGGCACATGCGCTGGCCGAGGTCAGACGACGGCTCGGACGGTCCCACGCCTATCGCACCGCCACCGGTCGTCCGCCGGACGGGCCGGAGATGGTCTCCGTCAACCCCGCCGCCCCCTCCGAGGTGATCGGCCGACTGCGGGCCTGCTCCCCCTCCGCGGTGGCGGGGGCGGTGGAGGCCGCCCGCGCTCAGGCCGCCCCGTGGCGCGAGCGGGGCCCGGAGGAACGGGCGGCCGTGCTGGTCCGGGCGGCCGAGATCCTCCGCGCCCGCCGGTTCGAGCTCGCGGCCTGGGAGGTGTTCGAGGTCGGCAAGCCCTGGCGGGAGGCCGACGCGGACGTCGCGGAAGCGATCGACTTCCTGGAGTACTACGCCGCACAGATGCGCCGGCTCGCCCGCCCCGCCCGCCTCGGCTCGGAGCCCGGCGAGCTGAACCTGCTCGGCTATGCCCCGCGCGGGATCGCCGTGGTGATCGCCCCCTGGAATTTCCCCCTCGCCATCCCCTGCGGCATGGTGTCGGCGGCGCTCGTGACCGGCAACCCCGTCCTCTTCAAGCCCTCCGAGCGCGCTCCCGTGACGGGCCTCCTGCTGGGGCAAATCCTGGCCGAGGCCGGCGTGCCCGACGCGGCGCTGCAACTCCTCCCCGGCGGACCGGAGGTGGGCCGGGCGTTGGTCGAGGCCGGCCCGGACGTGATCGCCTTCACCGGCTCGGCCGCCGCGGGCCTCGATATCCTGTCGCGCGCGGCCAGGATCGCGCCGGGCCGGCGGACCATTCCCCGGGTGATCGCGGAGATGGGGGGGAAGAACGCGGTGATCGTGGACGAGTCCGCCGACCTGGACGAGGCGGTGGCCGGCGTCGTCGCCTCCTTCACCGGCTACCAGGGACAGAAGTGCTCGGCCTGCTCGCGCGCGATCGTGCACGAAGCGGTCCACGACCTCTTCCTGAGACGCCTGACCGAGGCGGTCCTGAGCCTGCGCGTCGGTCCGCCGGAGGACCCCGGCCACCGCCTGGGACCGATGATCGACGGCCGCGCCCTCGCGAAGGTGCGCGAGTACCTTGCCATCGGCAAACAGGAAGGTCGGCTGGTCGTCGAGGCACCGGCGCCCGAGCGGGAGGGGTACTTCGTGGGGCCGGCGGTCTTCGCGGAGATCGGGCCGGACCACCGGCTCGCGCGGGAGGAGATCTTCGGGCCGGTGCTGGCGGTGATGCGCGCGGGGAGCTTCGCGGAGGCGCTGGACCTGGCGAACGCCACGTCCTACGCCCTGACCGGCGGGCTCTACTCCCGCAGCCCTCGGCACATCGCCCTGGCGCGGGAGCGTTTCGACGTGGGCAACCTCTACATCAACCGGCCGATCACGGGAGCGCTGGTCGGGCGCCAGCCCTTCGGCGGGCACCACCTATCGGGGCTGGGCACCAAGGCGGGCGGCGCGGACTACCTGCGCGAATTCCTGGTCGCGCGCGTGGTGACGGAGAACACGCTTCGGCGCGGCTTCGCCCCCGCCGAGTGAGGCGGAAGGCGCGGCTGCGACCTTCGCCTCCTCCAACTCCTCGGTGATCTCGGAGACGAACCCGCGCTCGTTGCGGAAGGGCGGCAGCTCCTGCCGCTCCACGTACTTCACCAGTCCGACGCCCTTCGCGAACCAGGCGGTCATCACGTCGGTGCCCACGGCGGTCTGGCCCGCCTCCGTGAAGTGGATCCGCAGGACCATCCGAGCCTCGATCCGCACCGCGTCCGCGTACTGGCCGGCCGGCACGGTCACCGGCTCCTGGCCGACCACGCTGACCGTGGCCTCCACGTCCACCTTCTCGTTCGTCCCGTCCCCGTCCAGGTCGTTGCCGAAGTCCAGCCCTTTCCGGTCGAACTGCTGGAAGGAGGAGGGCGTGGTCAGCGGGAACCGCACGATCTGGTAGGGCACGAGCTGCTTCTCCAGCGGCGTCCCCGGGTCCGAGCCGTAGTAGACGATGCCGGCGGCGTCGCGCCGGTAGAAGCTCTTCTGCGGGCCGTGGTTCCCGGGGTTCGTGTCATGGAACACCGTGACGGACATGCCCTGCATCGTCTCGCTCCCCTTGACGGTGGAGACGTTGACGAAGCCCTTGGCCGCGACCGCCTGCATGGGCCCCTCGACCACCTGTCCGCGGTACTGCCACCGGCTGCCGGGCGAATCGGGGAAATACTGCTCTCCGTCGGAGATGGTCTTCGGCTCGGACGCCGCGGCCGAGTCGACGGCCCAGATGCCCAGCCACCCGGCGAGCACGAGAACGATGATCCACATAGGGCGACTCCTCTTCACGGGGTCGGTCGATGACGGGCCCGGAGCTATGTACCACAAGTGCGGGGAACCCGGCAAGCCGCGCGGCCCGGTCCACTTGCCTTTCTTCGGCCCGGACGGGAATAATGACGCGCCGTTCCCGATCACCATGGACACGCCACCTTCTCGCCCCGACGACGCCCGCCGCGTCGTGCTCGTCACCGGCGGCTCCCGCGGCATCGGCCGCGCGGTCTGCCTGGAGTTCGGTCGGGCGGGCTGGCATGTCGGCGTGCACTACAGGGACCGCCGGCGCGAGGCGGAGGACACGGCCGCTCTCGTGGCCGATCTCGGGGGCGCGTCCCTCCCGCTCCAGGCGGACGTCCGGGACCACGCGCAGGTCGAGCGCATGGTCGGCGTCCTGGCCGAGCGCTGGGGGCGCCTCGACGCCCTCGTCTGCGGGGCGGCCCAGACCGGGGCCTCCCTCGTCCTCCGCACGGACCAGGCACAGTGGTGCACGGTCGTCGAGACGAACCTGACCGGCACCTTCCACTGTCTGAGGGCGGCGGCGCCGCTCATGCTGGCCCGGCGCGACGGCGCGGTCATCATCCTCGGCTCCATGGCCGGGATGCAGGGCGCGGTCGGCCTGGCAGCCTATGCCGCGTCGAAGGCCGGACTCCTCGGCCTGGCCCGGACCGCCGCCCGCGAATGGGGACCCGGCGGCGTGCGCGTCAACCTGCTCCTGCCCGGCTGGCAACAAACCGAGCTGGCCGGCGAGGCCTTTCCCGGACCGGAGGGGCTAAAGGACCATCTGCTCGGGCGGACCGTCGAGTTGGAGGAGGTGGGGCGCGCCGTCTTCCACCTGGCGCTCCTGCGCGGCGCCTCGGGTCAGGTCTGGAACCTCGACAGTCGCCCGCTCTGACGGCGCCCCATGGACCGCGGCTGTTTCATCACCGGGACGGATACGGGGGTCGGCAAGACGGCGGTGACCGCGGCGCTCGCCGTCGCGCTCGTCCGCCGAGGCGTCGATGTCGGAGTGATGAAACCGATCGAGGCCGGTAGCGGCGACGGTCCCGCATCCGACGCCGCCCGCCTGCTCGCCGCGGCGGGTTCCCGCGATCCTCTCGACCAGGTCAGTCCCTGCCGCTTCCCCGCCCCCCTCGCTCCCCTCGCCGCAGCGAGACGGACCGGGTCCGCGGTGGACCTCGAGGCGGTCGTCCGGGCTTACGAAGCCCTGGCCCGGCGACATGCCTTCCTGCTCGTTGAAGGAGTGGGCGGGCTGCTCGTTCCTCTCACGCCGGAGGCCGATGTTCGGGACCTGATCCGGCGGCTCGGCCTCCCCGTCCTGGTCGTCGGTCGGGCCGGGCTCGGCGGCGTCAACCACGCCCTCCTCACCCTGGAGGCGCTGCGGGCAGCCGGCCCTCCCGTCGTCGCGCTCCTGCTCAATCGCCCGACGCGTGAACCCGCCGGCGAGTGGGCTGGGGAACAGGAACGGTCGACGCGGGAGCTTCTGGGCGAGCGGAGCGGGGTGCCGGTGCTGGGTCCCCTTCCCGACGTTAAGGACTTCGCGCTGGGATGGGAGAAGGGCGTCGCGACGCTCGCGGCGGATCCGGCGATCCAGCAGGCGGCCACCCTCATCGCCGCAGGATGGCCAGGAAGGCCCTGACCGACGCTTCGATGTCGGGCGCGCCGAGCACCGCCGCGATCACCGCGATGCCGTCGGCGCCGCAGGCCATCACCTCGCCCGCGCGGTCGAGTCCGATGCCCCCGATGGCCAGCAGCGGCAGGGGGGTCAGCGGCCGAACCTTCCGCAGGCCCTCCAGGCCGACGAGCGGCTCATGGTCGGGCTTGGTCCCCGTGTCGAAGATCGGGCCGAACCCCACGTAGTCCGCGCCCTCCCGCGTCGCCGCAAGGACCTGCTCGGCGGAATGGGTGGAGGCGCCGATGAGCCGGTCCGGGCCGAGGAGCGCGCGGGCGGCGCGGATCGGCAGGTCGGCCTGGCCGAGATGGGCGCCGTCGGCCTCGACCGCCAGGGCCAGGTCGCACCGGTCGTTGACGATGAAGAGGGCGCCGCAGTCGGCCGCGGCGCGCCGCAGGCGCGCCGCTTCGCGCCAGGCCTCTCCCGTGGCGAGCCCCTTGGCCCGGTACTGGAAGAACCGCGCGCCGCCCGCCGCGGCCCGCTGCAACACGTCGAGCAGATCGCGCCGGCCAGCCGCGCGCCGATCGAGGATGACGCAGAGACCGCCGAGCCCGACGCGGGTTCCGTCGTGTCCGCGCGTCATCGGCGACCCGGAGGGCCAGCGCCGGGAGGGTACAGGAGAGCGGGGGTCATGCGGGGTTGTTGGCGAGGAACCGTTCGAGGAATCCCGTCGAGACCCGGCCCTTCTGGAACTCGGCGTCGTTGAAGATGCGGCGGTGGAGCGGGATGGTCGTCTTGATGCCCTCGACGACGAACTCGTCCAGCGCGCGCCGCATCCGTCCCATGGCCTCCTCACGGTCACGGCCGTGGGTGATCAGCTTGGCGATCATCGAGTCATAGTAGGGCACGACGGTCGTCCCGGACTCCATGGCCGAGTCCACCCGGACCCCGAAGCCGCCGGGCGGGTGGTAGCGCGTGATCCGGCCGGGGCAGGGCGTGAATTTCTCTGGACACTCGGCGTTGATGCGGCACTCGAAGCTGTGGCCGGTCAGGCGGATGTCCTGCTGCTTGAACGCCAGGGGTTGGCCGGCGGCGATGCGGACCTGCTCCTTGATCAGGTCGATGCCGGTGACCATCTCCGTGATCGGGTGCTCCACCTGGATGCGGGCGTTGACCTCCATGAAGTAGAACTTCTGGTCCTTGTCCAACAGGAACTCGACGGTGCCCGCGTTGCGGTAGTGCACCGCGCGGACCGCTTCCACCGCCACGCGCCCCATCTCGCGGCGCAGCCGCTCGTCCACCGCGGGCGAGGGCGTCTCCTCGACCAGCTTCTGGTACCGGCGCTGGATGGAGCAATCCCGCTCGCCCAGGAAGACGACCCGGCCCCGCTCGTCGGCGAGGACCTGGACCTCGATGTGGCGCGGTTCGAGGAAATACCGCTCCAGGTAGACGCCCTCGTGGCCGAAGGTGGCCTTGGCTTCGGCCTGCGCGGCCTGGAACGCGCGGACCAGGTCCTCCTCCTTGTTGACCACCCGCATCCCGCGGCCGCCGCCCCCGGCCGATGCTTTGATGATGACCGGGAAGCCGATCTTGCGCGCGGCGTCCATCGCGTCCTGCTCGCTCCGCAGCTCGCCCGGACTGCCCGGCAAGACCGGCAGCCCGTGGCGGGCCATGATCTCCCGGGCCTTGGCCTTGTCCCCCATGAGCGCGATGTTTTCCGAGGTCGGCCCGATGAACTTGACGCCGACGGACTCGCAGACCTCCGCGAAGTGGGCATTCTCGGACAGGAAGCCGTAGCCGGGATGGATGGCCTCCGCTCCCGTGATCTCGGCGGCGCTGAGGACGTTGGGGATGTTCCGGTAGCTGAGGGCGTCCTCGGCGGGCCCGACGCAGACGTGCTCGTCGGCGAGGCGGACGTGGAGGGCGCCGGCGTCGGCCTCGGAGTGGATCGCCACCGTGCGGATGCCGAGTTCCTTGCAGGCGCGGATCACCCGCAGCGCGATCTCCCCACGGTTGGCGACGAGGATTTTTTTGAACAAGGCGGACCCCGGTCGTGGTTGGCGCGTCAGGAGGCGGGGGCCGGGTCGATCAGGAACAGCGGCTGCCCGTACTCGACGGGTTTGGTGCTCTCCGCGAGGATCTTGACGACCCGTCCGTCCACCTCGGCCTCGATCTCGTTCATGAGCTTCATTGCCTCGACGATGCAGAGGACCTGTCCCTTCTTGACGAAATCGCCCTCCTCGACGTAGGGGTCGGCATCCGGCGAGGGAGCGCGATAGAACGTCCCGACGATGGGCGAGGTGACCGTCACCATCCCCCCGCCGTCCTTGACGGGCAGGAGCGGCTGGCTTTCGGAGGGCGCGTCCATCGCGCTCGTCGCTCCCTCCCAGGCCACGGACGGCGCGGGCGCCGCTTCCCGCACGAGGCGGACCCGGAAGCCGTCGGCCTCCACCTCGAGCTCGGCTAGGTTGTGCTGCTTGAGAAGATCGATCAGCTCCTGCAGCTCGCGGCGGCGAACGGCGCCGGAGGCCGCCGCGCCCGGACGCTCGGCCGGCCGGACCGGGACCGCGGAGACATCGGGCGGGCGCGGACCTCCCCGCCTCGGCTGGACGCGGCGGCGAGCGCTCACCGTACGCGCTCCACGTATTCGCGGGTTCTCGTGTCGATCTTGATGACCTCCCCAACCTCGAGATAGAGGGGGACCTTGATCACGGCGCCGGTCTCCACCACGGCGGGCTTGGTGCCGCCGGACGCGGTGTCACCGCGGACGCCGGGCTCCGCATCCACGACCTTCAGCTCGATGAAGATCGGCAGCTCCACGGCGATGGGCCGGTGCTCGTGGATGAGAATCTTCGCCACCATGTTCTCCTTGAGCAGGTCCGCGTTCTCCCCGAGCTGCTTCTTCTCGTAGGTGAACTGCTCGAAGGTTTCGGTGTCCATGAAGGTGTAGGCGTCGCCGGCGGCGTAGAGGAACTGCATGTCGCGCTCCTCGAGGTCCGGCTCGTCGAACCGCTCGCCGGAGCGGAAGGTACGGTCGAGCACGTTGCCCGTCTTGAGGCTCTTGAGCTTGGTGCGGACGAACGCGCCGCCCTTGCCCGGTTTCACGTGCTGGAACTCCACGATGTAGTAGGGCTCGCCGTCCAGCGCGATGCGCGCCCCGTTGCGGAACTCAGCCGTCGAAATCACGAACGGTCGCCTCCCTTGGTCAGAATGTCTGTCGTCACGCCGGCCCGGCCGCCCCGGCGGTTCTCAGGTGCTCGACGGCGGCCCGTAGGGCGAGCAGGTAGCCGGCCGGTCCGAAGCCGGACACCTGCCCGAGAGCCACGCCGGCGATCAGCGAGCGGTGTCGGAATCGCTCGCGCTTGTAGATGTTGCTCAGGTGCACTTCCACGGCCGGCAGGTCCACCGCGGCGAGGGCGTCGCGGATGGCCACGCTCGTGTGGGTGTAGGCGGCGGGGTTGATCACGATCGCGTCGAAGCGCCCGCGCGCCTCCTGGATCCAGGTCACCAGCTCCCCTTCGCTGTTGGATTGCCGGATGTCCAGCTCGGCGCCCTCCCGCTTCGCCAGGTCTATGAGCGCGCGGTTCACCTCACCCAGCGTCATCCTCCCATAGACGGACTGCTCCCGCTGGCCCAGCAGGTTCAGGTTGGGACCATGGAGCACGAGCACCCGAAACGGCTTGTTCGTCATGGCCTTCCGTCGCAACGCCCGTCGTCGAGCCCGATCCGGCTCCGAGCAAGTCGGCTATTGTAGCAAGCGACCCTTCCCGGGTCAAACGGCGAAGGAGCCCGACCTCAGGCTCTCCGTTCGCGGATGCGCGCCAGCCAGGCAGTCAGTGCCTCCACCTTCCGCTCCCGCTCCGGTCGGCCTCGGCCCTCGAGGGAAACGCCCGCCGCGGGATGGCCGGACGCCTCGCTCGACGCCGATGTCGCCGGTCCAGCGGAAGCGGCCGACTCGATCAGCTCCCGGAGCGCTCGCGCGTCGGGGTCACTCGGGTTGGCCGCCAGGAGCACGGCGCAGGAACGCCCGGCGGATTCAACGGCCCGCTCGTCGAGGTAGATGCGGGCCAGAGTCCGATGCGCCAGCAGGTTTTCCGGGCTCAGCCGCACCGCCTCTTCCAACACCGCCTTCGCCTTGGCCCGGTCGCCCGCCTGGTGGTAGATCCGCCCCAACGCCGCCCGTGCCAGGATGAAGGTCGGATAGCGCGTGAGGCCCTGCTCGATCAGGGCGGCGGCCTCCGCGAATCGCCCGATCTTGGCCAGCTCCTCCGCGAGGGGGAGGAAGGCCTTCGAACCGGGGTCCTTGGCGAGTTGACGCTGGAGACTCCGGATTTGGGGGCTGGAGGGACGCGGGGCATCGGCCGGCATCGGCGGCCTCCGGTCAAGACCCCGGTCGTGGGGTCCGCCGCAGTTCGAGTGCGACGTCGAGAATCCGGTCCGCCAGCGCCCGCTTTGGCATGAGGGGCACCGCGGTCTCGCGGCCCAAGCGGTCGAGGAGCACCGCCGCGTTGGAATCGGAGCCGAACCCTGCGCCCTCGATCGTCACGTCGTTGGCGACGATCAGGTCCAGCCCCTTGCGCTCCAGCTTCATTCTGGCATGGGGCAGCAGCTCGTCGGTCTCGGCGGCGAAGCCGACCAGAACCTGGGAGGTGCGTTTCTGCGAGAGGGTCGCGAGAATGTCCGTCGTCGGCTCCAGGTCGAGGGACCGCCAGGGGTCGGCGGCTTTCTTGACCTTGCGGGCGGCGGGCCGGCGGGGACGAAAATCCGCCACGGCCGCCGCCATGACGAGCACCGTGGCCCAGTCGAAGCGAAGGGTGAGGGCCTTGGCCATCTCCTCGGCCGTCACCACCGGCACCAGCTCCACGCCGGCCGGCGGAGCCAGGGCGGTGGGACCGCTGACCAGCACCACCTCGGCGCCCCGCTCAACGGCCGCCCGCGCGACCGCATAGCCCATCTTCCCCGATGAGCGGTTGGAGATGAAGCGCACGGGGTCGATGGCCTCCTGCGTCGGGCCGGCGGACACCAACACCCGCTCGCCCGCCCAGTCCTGCCGGGCGGCCAGCTTGCCGCTGATCGCCCCGAGGATCACCGATTCCTCGACCAGTCGGCCCCGCCCGATCCGTCCGGAGGCCAGCGGACCTTCCTCCGGCTCGATGACGACGGCGCCGCGCTCCCGCAGGGCGCGCACGTGGGCCTGCACGGCGGGGTGGCTCCACATGTCCCCGTCCATGGCGGGAGCGATCACCAGCGGCCTGGGCGTGGCCAGGAGCATCGCGCTCAGGAGATCGTCCGCCAGGCCGAGCGCGGCTTTGGCGAGGAGGTTGGCCGTGGCCGGCGCGATCACCAGGAGGTCGGCCTGGTCCGCCAGGGTCAGGTGCGGCAGGGGCGTGGGCGCGTCGAAGAGGTCGGTCGCCACCGGATGGCGGGACAGGACCTCGAAGGTCAGGGGGGCGACGAAGCGGCGGGCTGACTCCGTCATCACGACGGACACCTCCGCCCCCTCCTCGACGAGCGCGCGCAGGAGGCCCACGGCCTTGTACGCAGCGATGCTGCCGCAGACGCCCAGCACGATCCGCTTCCCGCGGAGCCGGCCGGCGTCGCCCCTCGTTCCCTCCGACGGGTTATTCTTCACCCTCCGCCTCTCCCGCCGCGACGGAGTCGTCCACGTAGACGCTCAGGTCTTTCTTGATCTCCCGCCCGTCCTCGTCGGCCGGCGCCAGCCCGACGCGCTCCATTTCGTGCTCGACGCCGCGCTTGGCTTCCTTCATGGCCTGCCGCGCCTCCTTACCGATCAGGAAGGGCACCTGGCCGCGCAGGACCTCGTCGAGGCCGATCGTCGTTTCCTTCGTGAACCGGGATTGCCCCGACGGGCGGGCGCCCTGCATCAGGTGCTTGGCCCGTTGAGAGGCGGCGATCACCAGTCGGTGACGCGAATCGAACCGCTCCGGTGCGTACTCCGGCAGCAAAGACAGCGCATCGATCATCGTCGGTTCCTTTCTTCAGGTGGTGCCGGTGACGCTCCGGTCCACCGGCTTCTCGTCCTTGTCTCGGATGAACTGCTCCTCCAGCCAGGCGATGTCCAGCCGTTTGGTCCTCGTCCGCTCGGCCAGGATGATCGCCTCCAGCTCCTTCAACGCCTGCTTCATGTCGTCGTTGCGCACGATGTAGGAATACTCGCGGTAGCTCCAGACCTCCTCCCGGGCCTTCTGGAGACGACGCGCGATCTCCTCCGGCGAGTCCGAGCCCCGTTGCAGGAGCCTCGCTCGAAGGGCTTCCATCGAGGGCGGCAGGATGTAAATATAGACGCCGTCCTCGTACTTTCTTTTGATTTGCATCGCTCCCTGCGAGTCGATCTCCAGGAGCACGTCCAAGCCCTGATCCATCAGGTCGGTCAACCCGCGGCGCGGCGTGCCGTACAGGTTCCCGTAGACCGGCGCCCACTCGGCGAACTCGTTCCGCGCGACCATGGCCTGGAAAGTCGTCTCGTCCACGAAGTAATACTCCCGGCCGTGCACCTCATTCGGTCGCGGTTTCCGGGTCGTGTACGAGATCGAGTGGCGCAGGCCGGGGACCAGGGTCACGACCTCCTTGCACAACGTGGTCTTGCCGGCCCCGGACGGCGCGGACACGACGAACAGCAGCCCCTTGCGCTCCATGACCTTCCCGTCCCGCGGTCGAGGCCCTCCGGTGCCGGCGGCCTCTGCCTACTCGATGTTCTGGACCTGCTCGCGGATCTTCTCCAGCTCGCCCTTGAGGCGGACCACGCGGCCCGCGATCTCGGCATCGTTGGCCTTCGAGCCGATCGTGTTGACCTCCCGCCCCATCTCCTGCAGCAGGAAGTCCAGGGTCCGGCCGACCGGCTCCCGGCCCTTCAACGCCGCCGCGAACTGGCTCACGTGCGATTCCAGCCTCGTCAATTCCTCGCTCACGTCTCCGCGCTCGGCGTAGAGGGCCAGCTCCTGGGTCAGGCGGGCATGGTCCGGGACGTCCGGGGCCAACAACGCCTGCACCCTGGCTTTCATGCGCTCGAAGGCCTCCCTCGCCGCGAGGGGCGTGCGCTCGCCGATCAACCGGGCCTCCCCGCCGACGGTCTCGAGCCGCCGCCGCACGTCGCGCTCCAGGGCGGCCCCCTCCCGCCGCCGCATGGCGTCGAGGTCGGCGATCGCGCCCTTGGCCAATCGGCCGACCAGACCCTTGAGCGGCCGTGGGTCCGCCGGTTCCTCGACGACGGACACCAGGTCCCGCAGACCGGCGAGGAGGGCCACGTCCACCGCCCCGGGCAGGCGCAGCGTCTTCTGAAGTTCCCGAAGCAGGTGATGGTACTGCTTGGCCAGCGACCGGTCAAGGCTCAGGCGGCGCCGGCCTTCGATCTCTCGGGACAGGGAGACCACCAACTCGATGCGCCCCCTCGCACAACGGCCCTGCACCAGACGCTTGAGATCTTCCTCCAGAAAGCCCAGCGGTCTCGGCAGACGGATGACGATCTCGCAGAAGCGATGGTTGACCGACCGCGCCTCCACGACGACGGACCCGTAGGGGCTCGCCGCTTCCCTCCGTCCGTATCCGGTCATGCTGCGGATCATGTCGGTCTCTTTCCCGGCCAGGCGCAGTCGGCGTAGACGGCGCACTCGCCGCACTTGGGGTTGCGCGCGAGACAGACGTACCGGCCGTGCAAGAGCAACCGCTGGGAGCCGGACGTCCACCGATGCTCGGGAAGGGCCCGCTGCAGCTCAGCTTCGATCTTGTCAGGATCCTCGCTCCGGGCCAGACCGAGCCGGCGCGCCACGCGCTTGACGTGGGTGTCCACGACGACCGCGGGCTTCCCGAAACAGGCGCCGAGCAGCACGTTGGCCGTCTTGCGACCGACGCCGGGGAGCGTGACGAGCTCCGCCATCGTGTCGGGCACCCGTCCCCCGCACCGCTCGACGATCGCGCGTCCGCAGCCGATGAGGCTTCGCGCTTTGCTGCGGAAAAAGCCGGTCGGCCGGATCAGCGCCTCCAGGTCCCCCGGCTCGGCCGCGGCCATCTCGCGCGGTCCCGGATAGCGCTCGAAGAGCGCCGGCGTCACCTCGTTCACCCGTTGGTCGGTGCACTGGGCGGAGAGGATCGTCGCGACGAGCAACTGCCAGGGCGTCCGGTGCGCGAGCTCCACGCGGGGTTCGGCGATTGCGCGGTCGAGCGCCGACAGGATCCGGCGGAGCCGGGCGCGATCAGCCCCGGACCGGGAGGCGGCGTTCGTGCGGGACGGGGCGCGGGACGTCACCAGGTCACCCCGAGGTCCGGGCCGCCGGCTCGAGCAGCCGCGCACGCTCCCGCACCCCCCGAAGGCCGTCCCTGTCGTCGCGCAGCACCCGCGTCAGCAGCTCCTGGAGGGCTTCCAACATGGGCACGAGCGTGGACGGCCTGAGCGCGGAGACCCCGATCGCCTCGAACCGCCGGCAGACGGCCTCGGCCTCCTCCGGGGGCAGCCGGTCGCACTTGTTGAGCACCAGCAGCCGCGGTGTCTTCGCGAGGCCCAGCTCGTCCAGGATCGTCTCGACCGCCCGGACCTGGCTCTCCGGATCGCGGGCGCTCCCGTCCACCAGGTGGAGCAGGATGTCGGCGTCCTGCAACTCCTCGAGCGTCGTGCGGAAGGCGCCCATGAGATCCTTGGGCAAGTCGCGCAGAAACCCCACCGTGTCGGTGATGATGACCTCGCGGCTCCGGGGAAACCGGAGCCGGCGGCTCGCCGTGTCGAGCGTCTCGAAGGGGCGGTCGTCCGCCGGCACCCGGCTGTCCGTCAGGGCGTTCAGCAGCGTGGACTTGCCCGCGTTCGTGTAGCCGACGATCGAGATGATCGGCACGCGGTTGCGAATGCGCCTGGCCCGCCGCTGGTCGCGCTGGCGGGCGATGACCACCAGCTCCCGCTCGAGGTGCGCGATGCGGTCCCGCACCCGGCGGCGGTCGGTCTCCAGTTTGGTTTCGCCAGGCCCCCTCCCGCCGATCCCGCCGCCCAGCCGCGACAGGGCCGTGCCGGTGCCGGAGAGCCGCGGCAGCAGGTAGCGAAGTTGGGCCAGCTCGACCTGGATCTTGCCCTCGCGGCTGTGGGCCCTCCGCGCGAAGATGTCGAGGATGACCTGCGTGCGGTCCACCACCTTCAAATCCGTCAGCTCGGCGATCGCCCGCACCTGCGCGGGCGAGAGGTCCTGGTCGAAGATCAGCAGGTCCACGCCGGCCTGGAGCGCACGGATCACCACCTCCTTGAGCTTGCCGCTGCCCAGAAGATACCTGGGGTGGATCTCCGAGGCCCGTTGGCAGATGGAATCCTGGACGACGATGCCGTTGGAGCGGACCAGGTCGGCCAACTCTTCCAGCCGCTCTTCCTGTTCCCACCGGCTGCGCTTGGACGCGCTGATGAGGATCGCCGATTCCTGGTCGCCCTGCACCGTGCGGGTCGGGGTCGCCCGCGCCAGCTCGGCCTCCAGCGCGGCTACCAGCTTCTCGCAGTCCGGCTGCGGCGCGTGGAAGGGGGCGGGCGGCAACACCTCGAACGCCAGGCCCCGTGGGTTAGGGGGCAGCAGATGCGCCAGATAGAAGTCGGCCGGCAGGCCGTCCGGCCTCACGCCGACCGCCGCGATGAGGTCGAGCCGGAGCATCGCGAGGGCCGTCAGGTCGTCCTGCGAGAGCGGCTCGTTGTGGAGATGGGTATGCACGAGCCGGACGCCCCGCAGCAGCCTCGGCCCCGCCCGCGCCCCCGCCAGGCCGCTCAGGTCGAGCTCGCGTCCCGTGCCGACGATCACCCGTTCGACGGTCCCTCGCCTGGTGAGTACGAGCCCGATCTGGCAGCGGATTTCCTGCGACAGCTCGGTGCAGGCGCGGGCCAACTCCGGCGTGATGACCTTGTCCACGGGAACGCGGCGGCGGTAGAGATGCTCCAGTCGCAGGAGCTGGCCGGCCTTCAGCCCGTGGACGTTGCCGTGAACCGTGGGAATCGTCCGCCTCCTTCGGCCGTCAGGCCCGCCCGCCGGAGAGAACCCGGCGACGTTTCGCCCCGGCCTCCTCCGCCGTGAGGGACCAGGACGGGTCGGCCTCCATGCCCCAAGCGTCGCGGCGCCCTCTCTCGTAGGCCCGTTGGCCGGCGAAGGCGATCATCGCCGCATTGTCCGTGCAATAGGACGAGGGCGGGATCGCGAGACGGACGCCCTTTTCCGAGGCCCTGGCGGCCAGGCGCTCGCGCAGACGGCTGTTCGCCGAGACGCCACCGACCACGGCCAGAGCGGCGACGCCCTCGCGCTCCACCGCGCGGAAGGCCTTCTCCACGAGGACGTCCACGATGGCCTCCTGGAATCCGGCGGCGAGGTCCGCGACGGGAACCGTCATGCCGCGCCGGCGGATCTCGCGGAGGCGGTAGAGCAGCGAGGTCTTCAGGCCGCTGAAGCTGAAATCCAGGCTGTCGCGGCTCAGGGCCGGCCGCGGAAACCGGACCGCCCCGGGGTCCCTGCCTCGTGCCGCGCGGTCGACCGCAGGCCCCCCGGGGAACCCCAGGTCGAGGAGCGTGGCGGCCTTGTCGAAGGCTTCACCGGCCGCGTCGTCTAGCGTCCGGCCGAGGAGGACCAGCTCGCCGGACGGCTGGACCCGATAGAGATGGGTGTGCCCGCCCGACACGACGAGCACCACGCAGGGCAGGGGGAAATCCGGCTGGTCCAGCCAGGCGGAGGCCAGATGCCCCTCGAGATGGTTGACGCCGATCAGCGGAATCCCGAGCGCATAGGCCAAGGCCTTCCCATAGCTGACACCGACGAGCAGCGCCCCGGCCAGGCCCGGGCCTCGCGTGACGGCGACGGCGCCCACCTCGGACCACGCCAATCCCGCCTTGTCCATCGCGGCAGCGGTGACGCCCTCCACCGTCTCGATGTGCCGCCGGGCCGCCAGCTCGGGGACGACTCCGCCGAACCGGCCGTGCACGTCGTGCTGGGAGGCGAGCACGGAGGACAGGACCATCCCGTCCCGCACGAGCGCCGCGGCGGTTTCATCGCAAGAGGTTTCGATTCCCAGAATCGTGGGCGCCGCGGTCATCCCGCTCTCCGGTTCAGGGACGGGCATGGACGGAAGGGGCCGGAAACGCGACGACCCTCGCGGACCTGGTCGCGCGAGGGTCGCCGGACGTGCGGAACGGACGGAACCAATTCGCGTTGCGGCAGGATGCCAGGGGGCCGAGCGGGGCCGTCACACTCCCGCCATCGCCTCTTCTTCGACGAACGCCGGGACCTCGTCCTTCAGGACAACGCGGATCTTCCTCGCGTCCTTGAAGCGGCCGCGGATCAACTCCTCCGAGAGCGGGTCCCCGATCGCCTTCTGGATGGTCCGGCGCATGGGCCGCGCGCCGTACAGGGGTTCGTACCCCTCCTTGATGAGCCACTGCTTGACGTCCTCGCCGATCTCGAGCTGGACGCCGCGCTCCAAGAGCCGCACGTTGAGCTCCTTGAGCAGGATGTCCAGGATGCCCAGCAGGTGTTCCTTCTCCAGCGGGTGGAACACGACCACCTCGTCGATTCGGTTCAGGAACTCCGGGCTGAAGGAGCGACGCAGCTCGGCCAGGACCTCGCCTTTCATGCGCCGATCGTGGTCTCCCTGGTCCGGCCGATGGAAGCCGAGGGACACGCCCTTCTGGATCAGCTTGGTGCCGAGGTTGGAGGTCATGATCACGACCGTGTTCTTGAAGTCCACCTTGCGGCCCAGGCTGTCGGTGAGCACGCCGTCGTCCAGGACCTGCAACAGCACGTTGAAGATGTCCGGATGGGCCTTCTCGATCTCGTCGAACAGCACGACGGAGTACGGCCGGCGCCGGACCTTCTCCGTGAGCTGCCCGCCCTCCTCGTAGCCGACGTAGCCGGGGGGGGCGCCGAACAGCCGCGAGCTGGTGAACTTCTCCTGGTACTCGGACATATCAATCCGGATCAGCGCGTCCTCGGTGTTGAAGAGGAACTCGGCCAGCGCCCGCGCCAATTCGGTCTTGCCCACGCCCGTGGGGCCGAGGAAGATGAAGGAGCCGATCGGCTTCTTGGCCTCCTTGAGGCCGGCGCGCGAGCGACGGATGGCGCGGCAGACGGCCGAGATGGCCTCCTCCTGGCCGACGATCCGCCGGTGGAGGAATTCCTCCATCTTGAGCAGCTTGTTCGATTCTTCCTCCTCGAGCTTGAAGAGGGGGATGCCCGTCATCTTCGAGACGACGTAGGCCACGTCCTCCTTCGTGATCACGGGCTTTTGCTTCTCCTGGTTCTTCTTCCATTCCCGCTTCGATTCCTCGAGCAGCTTGCGCAGGCGCTCCTCCTCCTCCCGGAAGCGGACGGCTTCCTCGAAGTTCTGCAGCGAGATGGCCAACTCCTTCTCGCGCGACACCTTCTTCAGCTCCTGCTCCAGCGCCTTGAGCTCGCTCGGCAGGGCATAGGTCTGGAGCTTGGCGCGCGAGCCGGTCTCGTCGATGAGGTCGATGGCCTTGTCGGGCAGGAAGCGGTCGGTGATGTACCGGTCCGAGAGCTTCACGGCCTCGATGATGGCCTCTTCCGTGATGTCGACGCCGTGGTGCTCTTCGTAGCGGTCCCGCAGCCCCTGGATGATCCGCACCGTCTCGTCGATGCTGGGCGGCTGCACGTGGATGGGCTGGAAGCGGCGCTTGAGCGCCCCGTCCTTTTCGATGTGCTTGCGGTACTCGTCCAGCGTGGTCGCCCCGATGCACTGGATCTCGCCCCGCGACAGGGCGGGCTTCAGCATGTTCGACGCGTCGATCGAGCCCTCGGCCGCCCCGGCGCCGACGAGCGTATGCAGCTCGTCGATGAAGATGATGATGTTCCCCGCCTGGACGATCTCCTTCATCACGACCTTGAGGCGTTCCTCGAACTGACCGCGGTACTTCGTGCCGGCCACGAGGGAGCCCAGGTCCAGGGCGATCACGCGACGGGAAAGCAGGTTGTCCGGGACCTCGGACATCACGATGCGCTGGGCGAGCCCCTCGACGATGGCGGTCTTGCCCACGCCGGACTCCCCGATCAGGACGGGATTGTTCTTGGTGCGGCGGCTCAGGATCTGGAGCACCCGCTCGATCTCGTCGGCGCGGCCGATCACGGGGTCGAGCTGCCCTTCCTGTGCGAGCTGCGTCAGGTCGCGTCCGAACTCGTCGAGCGCCGGCGTGTTGCTCTTGCGGTCCCGCTCGCGCGGGGCGGACTTGCGCAGGAAGGTGACGGTGAGCTGCCGCGCGGTCAGGAGGTTGGCGCCGAGGCTGCGGAGGATCTTCCCGCCGATCCCCTCCTCCTCGCGCAGCAGACCGAGCAGCAGGTGCTCGCTGCCGATGTGGTTGTGCCCCAGCAGGCGGGCTTCCTCCACCCCGTACTCGATGACCTTCTTCACGCGGGGACTGAAGGGAATCTCCCCGAAGGTCATCGTGGTGCCGCCGCTCGGCAGGTTCCGCTCGATCTCCAGCCGAATCTGCTCGGTGGAGAGCCCCATCTTCTTGAGGATCATGAGGGCGATGCCGTCCGATTCGCGGAGGATGGCGAGGACCAGATGCTCCGTCCCCAGGTAGTCGTTCTGGTGGCGCTCGGCTTCCTCTCTCGCCAGGATGATGATCTTCCGACCCTTATCCGTGAATCGTTCGAACATCCTGCCTCCTTAGGGGTGGGCCGCGAGTAGACCGCGAAGCCCGCGAAAGTGGCGAGAACCCTTCAAAAACTTGGCTCAATTCTATCGGCGTGCCCGGGCTCTGTCAAGTGCTCGGCGCGCGCCTCCGGGCGGTGTCGCGCGTCCGGCACGCCGAGGCGGCGCGGCGGCGCAAGCGCGTTGACAGGCGGAAGACGCCCTCGCTACAATGACGCCTCACTCGCCCGTCCAGGCTCTCCACCAGCCGCCTCGCGAGAGGATCGTCACCCCGTGAAGACCGTCGGCATCCTGACCAAGCCCAAATTCCCCGACATCAAGCCGATCCTCGCGGACCTCGTGCAGTGGCTGCGCGGACGCGACCGGGACGTCGTGATGGACGGGAAGACCGCGGCGTTGATCGGGGAGCCCGCCGTCTACCAGAAGGCGCAGATCGCGACACTCTCCGACCTCGTGCTCGTCCTCGGCGGCGACGGCACGATGCTCAACGCGGCGCGGCTCGTCGAACAGCGGGGCGTGCCGATCCTGGGCATCAACATGGGCGGGCTCGGATTTCTGACGGAAGTGAGCCTCGAGCAGATGTACCCGGCCCTGGAGCGCACGTTCGCCGGCGACTGCTACCTCGAGGAGCGCCTCATGCTCCGGGCCCGGATCGACCGGCACGGCGACCACGTCGCCCACGCGACCGTGCTCAACGACGTCGTGCTGAGCAAGGGCACACTCGCCCGTATGATCACCCTGCAGATCGCGATCGACGGGCAGTTCGTCACGAGCCTGCGCGGCGACGGGCTGATCGTCTCCACGCCGACCGGCTCGACCGCCTACTCGCTCTCGGCGGGCGGCCCCATCATCACGCCCTCGATCCAGGCGTTGATCCTGACTCCGATCTGCCCCCACACGCTGACGCACCGGCCGCTGTTGATCCCCGGCACCGTCTCGCTGGAGGTGACGCTGACCAGCCCGGACGAGGGTGCCATGACGACCTTCGACGGGCAGGTCGGCATCGCGATGACACAGGGGGACACGGTGGGCATCACGGCCTCGGAGCACCGGACCAATCTGATCCGCTTCCCTGAGCGGACGTACTACGACCTGCTCAGGCGCAAATTGAAGTGGGGAGACAGCTGACGCGCGTCAGCGGCCGGCCGGGCGGGCGGCCGCCCCTTTCCGTCGCTGAATCTCCGTCAACATTTCCTTGTTGGTGGGAAACTTGAACTCCCCGATGCAGTCGGGGGAGGCGCCGTGCGCCTTCTCGGCCTGCTCGAGCAGACGCAGGTCGGCGACGTCCACGGCGTCCATGCGACGCTCGCGGATCAGCGCCCTGAGCCGCTCGACGAGCGACTTGGCCGCGGGCGCCCCGGCGCCGGGGCGCCCGCTCAGGTACCGCTGGACCACTTCGGCACACCACTCCCCATCCCGCTTGGCCACGCCGACCAGCCCTTCGCTGGCTTTCCTGGCCCATCCGACCAGGAACACGCCCTCCATGACCCGGCCGGTGGCTTCGTCGTAGGCCTGGAAGAGCGAGTCGTCCGGGTCGTTGCCGGTTTTGACGGGGTTGACCACGAAGACGCCGTTCTTATAAGGAAGGCCGACCGCCTCATCCACCCGGTCCCCGACCGCGAAGACGACGCTGTCGCAGGGGAACTCGTAGTACTGCTTGAGCCCGACGGCGGAGAAGTCCTCGCCCTTCGGCTCCAAGCGGGTTTCCTCGATCTCGAGGGCCCGGACGCGGTTCTGCCCGTCCGTAAGGACCCGCCTGGGCGAGGCGAGGAAGCGGAACCCCATCCGGGTTTCGCTGACCGCGGGCTCGCATTTGGTGAAGTCTCCGACCATGCCCGCGAAGATCTCGTCGGGCTTCTGCCCCGCCGCTTCCAGCCTGGCGCGGATGCGCTCGAACTCGGCCTTCAGCGCGGCCTGGTCGATGTTGGCGCAGACGGCCCGGATTTCCTTGGGGTTGTACTTCCGCTCGGCCGGCCCGCGCCGCGCGACGGCCGTGACCTCGTCCACCTTCTTGTAGCGGATCAGCCAGTGGGCGATGTCCACCATCACGTCGCCGACACCGATGATGGCGATGCGGCGGCCCATTTCGAAGGGGCGGTCGCCGTAGCCCGGCAGCCGGTTGAAGTGGTAGACGACGTCCTTCGCGTGGAAGACGCCGGCCGCCGAGTCCCCCTCGACGCCGATGGTCTTGGTGCCCTGCGCGCCCGTCGCGAACACGAGCGCACCGGCGCCCAGCGCGAGCAGGTCCTCGACGGTCAGTCCGGCGGTCCGCCCGATGCTGACATTGCCGAAGTAGTGGACGTTGGGGCGTTCGATGATTTCCCAATAGCTCTTCTTCAGGCCCCCGCGGAGCTTGAGCTTGCTCGGGAAAATGCCGTACTCGGCCAGGCCGCCGAACTTGATGTCTCGGTTCAGGATGACCACCTCGTGCCCGGCCTTCGACAGGATATTGGCGACGGACATGCCGGCCGGGCCGGCGCCGACGACGACGATCAGATGCGTTCCCTGGGCCCCTGTCTTCGCGCTCATATGTGCGTGCTCTCTCTTGAAATTGCGAATGCGTATCCGTTCGTATCCCCGCCGAATGACGGAGAATTTCGGCGGACGTTAGCACAGCGGCCTTTCGATTGTCAAAACGACGAGACGCCCGTTCAACGCCGGCCGGTCCGCGAGGGCCCCGTCATGCGCCAGGGGTCCAGCAGGGTCTTCAGCCGGCTCTCGGGGAGCACCCGCTCGGCCAGGGCGACCTCGCGGACCGTCTTCCCCGTGCGGTAAGCCTCCTTGGCGATCTTGGCCGCCGCCTCGTAGCCGATCTCCGGGGCGAGGGCCGTGCACATGGCGAGGCTACCCTCGATGGAATCCCGGCACCGCCGCTCGTTCGCCTCGATCCCCTCGACGCAGCGCGCGGCAAAGTTCTCCGAGGCGCGGGCCAGCAGCGCGATCGACTCGAGCAGGTTGCGGGCCATCACCGGCAGCATCACGAGCAGCTCGAAATTGCCCGCCTGCCCGCCCACTGCGACGGTCACGTCGTTGCCGATCACCTGGGCGGCCACCATGGTGACCGACTCGGCGATCACCGGGTTGACCTTGCCCGGCATGATGGAGGAACCGGGTTGGGTCTCCGGCAGCAGGATCTCCCCCAGGCCGCAGCGGGGCCCGGAGCCCAGCCAGCGGATGTCGTTGGCGATCTTCATCAGACTCACCGCGACCGTCCGCAGCTCACCGCTGGCCTCCACGACCGAATCCTGGGCCGACTGCGCCTCGAAATGGTTCGCCGCCTCGATCAGCCGGCAGCCGATCTCCTTGGAAACCCGCGCGATCACGCGGCGCGCGAACCGCGGGTGGGCGTTGAGGCCCGTGCCGACCGCCGTGCCGCCCAACGCCACCTCGGCCAGGGCCGCCTGCGCGTGCCGCACCCGCCCGAGGCCCAGCTCGATCTGGCGCGCATAGCCGGCGAACTCCTGCCCGAGCCGGATCGGCGTCGCGTCCTGCAGATGCGTTCGGCCGATCTTGACGACCCGGTCGAACGACCGCGCCTTGCGCGCGAGCGCCCTCTGAAGCCGAGAGAGCGCCGGGATCAGCTCCCGCTCCATCAGCTCGACGGCGGCGACGTGGATCGCGGTCGGGATGACGTCGTTGCTCGACTGGCCGAGGTTGACGTGGTCGTTCGGGTGGACGAGCTTGCCGCCGCGCGGGCCGCCCAGCAATTCGGCGGCGCGGTTGGCGATCACCTCGTTCGCGTTCATGTTGGTGGAGGTACCGGAGCCGGTCTGGAAGATGTCGAGCGGGAATTCCGCGTCCCAGCGCCCTTCGACCACCTCACGGGCGGCGGCGCGGATGGCCCGGGCGCGCCGGCGGTCCAGGAGGCCGAGCGAGTGGTTGACGTCGGCCGCGGCCGCCTTGATCAGCCCGAGGGCCCGGATGAAGGATCGGGGAAACCGCAGCCCGCTGATCGGAAAGTTCTCGATCGCCCGGGCGGTCTGCACGCCATAATAGGCCGAGGCAGGCACCGCCAGCTCGCCCATCGTGTCCCGCTCGATCCTCGTCCCCGCCTTCGCCGTCGGCCGCAAACCCCTCGCCGCCCTCGCGGCCCTCGTCCCCACGGCCGACTGTCCCCGTCGTCCACGCGTCACCGGGCCCTCCTTGCTATTTCCGTTTCGCGCCCTTCCCGCCCCAGAGCTCCTGGAGCAGCGTCCGCCACTCCCCCCGCGACACCGCGGGCAGGGTGGTCACCTTGATGTGGCCGAGCGAGGAGTTCAGCACCGCCGCCTTCATGGCCGCGCGGTTGTTGGGAAACTCCAGGATCGCCACGACGTCGTACTCTCCGAGGCAGTAGTAGGCGTCCAGCAGGCGCCCACCCTGCATCTCGATGTTGCGGCGCACCCGCTCCGAACGGGCGATTCCCTGCTGCTTCATCGTCGCGATCCCCTGCTCCGTGAATTTCACGAGGCTGACGTAGACAGGCATGGCGGCCTCCCTTCTGGGGGTGTGGGGAGCGGCGTCCGTCGCGCCGGGGGGCCATCATAATCTGATCCGGTCCGAGGGCTCAAGGAATTTCTGGCCGCGGGAGCGGGGCATGCGAGCGGGCGACAACCGAGCGGGGGCGGCGGAACGATGCGGCGGGCGACGGGCGCGGAAACGGGCGGCCGGGGCCGTGCCCCGGCCGCCCCGGTGCGGGCTCAGTACAGGTCTTCGTCGGGCACGGCGGGTCCGGCCGACTTCTTCTTCTCGGGAATTTCGCTGACCATCACCTCGGTCGTGAGCATGAGGCCCGCCACGCTCGCCGCGTTCTGGAGCGCAGTACGCGTGACCTTCGTGGGGTCGATGATCCCGGCCTTGAGCAGGTCCATGTACTGCTCCGAGGCGGCGTCGAAGCCGAAGGCGCCGGATTCCTTGCGAACCTTCTCGACGACCACGGAGCCGTCGTGGCCGGCGTTGCCCGCGATCTGACGGATCGGCTCTTCGAGGGCGCGCCGGACGATGTTGGCGCCGATCCGCTGATCGCCCTCCAGCTTCAGGCGGTCCAACGCCGGGATGCACCGCAGCAGCGCCACGCCGCCGCCCGGCACGATCCCCTCCTCGACCGCGGCCTTCGTCGCGTGCAAGGCGTCCTCCACGCGGGCCTTCTTCTCCTTCATCTCGGTCTCCGTGGCCGCGCCCACGTGGATCACCGCGACGCCTCCGACGAGCTTGGCCAGGCGCTCCTGCAGCTTCTCGCGATCGTAATCGGAGGTCGTCTCCTGGATCTGCGCCTTGATCTGCTTCACCCGGCCCTCGATCTTCTTCGGGTCGCCCCGACCCTCGACGATCGTCGTGTTGTCCTTGTCCACGGTGACCCGCTTGGCGCGCCCGAGGTCCGACAGCTTCACACTCTCCAGCTTGAGGCCCAGGTCCTCGGTGACGGCCGTTCCGCCGGTGAGGATCGCGATGTCCTCCAGCATGGCCTTGCGCCGGTCGCCGAAGCCGGGCGCCTTGACGGCCGCCGCGGTGAGCGTGCCGCGGAGCTTGTTGACCACGAGCGTGGCCAGCGCCTCCCCCTCCACGTCCTCCGCGATGATGAGCAACGGCTTGCCCAGCTTGACGACCTGTTCCAGGAGCGGCAGCAGGTCCTTCATCGCGCTGATCTTCTTCTCATGGATCAGGATGAAGGGGTCCTCCAGCACCGCCTCCATCCGCTCCGCGTTGGTCACGAAGTAGGGGGAGATGTATCCGCGGTCGAACTGCATGCCGTCGACGACGTCGAGGGAGGTGCTCATGCTCTTGCCTTCCTCGACCGTGATGACCCCGTCCTTGCCGACCTTCTCCATCGCTTCGGCGATCAACTCGCCGATGGTCTGGTCGTTGTTCGCCGAGATCGTCCCGATCTGGGCGATCTCCGTCTTCCCCTGGCAGGGCTTGCTGATCGTCTTGAGCTCCTCGACGACGATCTCCACCGCCTTGTCGATGCCCCGTTTGAGCTCCATGGCGGAGGCGCCCGCCGTCAGGTTCTTCACCCCCTCGCGGAAGATCGCCTCGGCCAGCACGGTGGCCGTGGTCGTCCCGTCCCCGGCCGCGTCGCTGGTCTTGCTCGCCACTTCGCGCACGAGCTGGGCACCCATGTTCTCGAAATGGTCGGGCAGGTCCACTTCCTTGGCGACGGTGACGCCGTCCTTGGTGATCGTGGGCGATCCCCATTTCTTGTCCAGGATCGCGTTGCGGCCCTTCGGTCCCAGGGTCGCCTTGACGGCGGTCGCCAGTTGAGTCACGCCGCGCAGGATTGCGGCACGCGCGGCATTGCCGTACACGAGTCGCTTGGCTGGCATGTCTGTCCCTCCCGCGTTGTCCCGTTCATCCGACGAGTCGGGCCCGCGTGAGCGGCCTGCCTCCGCCACGCCTCCTCAGGTCGCCCTGCTCCGCCGATGGTCCTTCAGCATCTGGAACGACCAGCCATGCTCCTTGAGCTCCCGGAACCCCCAGAACGCGGCTGCGATCAGCATGGCCGCGCCTACCACCACGTCGTTGCGGACCGCGGACTCGTTGTCCGCGTAGCCGAGGAGGAAGGGCGCGGCCAGGAGCCAGGCGGCCATCACCGCGAAGATCGACGGCATGTAGCGCATGTTCATGGCATTCACCCCCCTTCTAACCCGTGGATTCTGATGCGAAGTGTGGGAACCCGACCGACGGAAGGGGGCGGAGGCGGCGGTCCGCGCACGCCGGCCCTCAAAGGTGGTGCTTCGATAATCATCGCCGCCGAGACCGTCAAGGCCGTCGGCACCGATCCGCGCCCGGCTCTTGACTGACCGCGCATCGGGCTTAGCTCAAGAACACGCGCGCGGTGCCGGCGCGCTGTCCGGTTTCATCTAAGTGGTCAGAAAGAGGAGTCTGGCTTGATGTTCCGATCTGGCAACCGTACCCCCCCTCGCCCGACGGGCCCCACCGCGAGGGGACTTCTGCTGTCGCTCCTGGTGTGGCTGCCGCTCGTCCAATGCGCCCAGGACGAGGGGCCGCTCGACCGCCCGGCCGTCGCCGCGTCGCCGGCCGCCCCGACGGTCCAGCCGGCCGTATCCGCCGTCCCCTCCAACGACACCCTGATCGCCGTCGCCAAGGTCGCCCGCGAATCGGTCGTCAACATCTCCGCCGTCCGCAAGGTGAGCCCACGAGAGGCGCCGCTCCCGAGCCCCTTCTTCGACGATCCCTTCTTCCGGCGGTTCTTCGGGGAGGAATTCGAGCGGCGCTTCCAGGTCCCGCGGGAGCACCGGGAGCACGGGCTGGGCTCGGGGGTCATCGTCAGCGCGGACGGCTACATCCTGACGAACAACCACGTGATCGAGCGGGCGGACGAGCTGGAGGTGCTGCTGGGGGACAAGCGCCGGCTCAAGGCCACCGTCATCGGGACGGACCCCAAGACCGACGTGGCCGTGATCAAGATCGACGCGACCGGGCTCCCCGTCCTGCCCTGGGGGGATTCGAGCCGGCTCCAGGTCGGCGAGCTGGTCCTGGCGGTCGGCAATCCCTTCGGGCTCAACCAGACGGTCACGATGGGGATCATCAGCGCCGTCGGCCGCGCCAACATGGGCATCGTGGACTACGAGGACTTCATCCAGACGGACGCGGCGATCAACCCGGGCAACTCGGGCGGCGCCCTGGTCAACCTCAAGGGCGAGCTGGTCGGGATCAACTCGGCTATCTTTACCCGCAACGGCGGGTTCATGGGGATCGGCTTCGCGATCCCCAGCAACATGGCCCGGGGCGTGATGGACAGCCTCATCAAGCACGGCAAGGTCATCCGGGGCTGGCTGGGGGTGTCCATCCAGGAGGTGAACCAGGACCTTGCCAAGGAGTTCGGCGCCCCGGACACCAGCGGTGCGCTCGTGGCCGACGTGATGGAGGACAGCCCGGCCGCCAAGGCGGGGCTGGAGCGCGGGGACATCATCACGAACTTCAACGGGACGGGCGTCAAGGACCCCGCGCACCTGCGCTCGCTCGTCGCGGAAACCACCCCCGGCACCACGGTGACGCTTACGATTTTCCGCGACAAGAAGAGCCGCGAGATCACGGTGACGGTCGCCGAGCTGCCCAAGGAGCTCGCCGCGGCCGCCCGGAGCGGGAAGGAAGGGCGGGGCGACCATGCCTTGGCCGGCGTCACGGTGGAAACCTACGTCCCGGACCGGTCCAGCCGCCAGGGCCGCGCCCGCGCGGGCGGCGGCGTCGTCGTCAAGGACGTCGAACCGAACAGCCCCGCGGAGCGGGCCGGGCTGCGGGTCGGCGACATCATCCGGGAGATCAACCGCAAGCCGGTCCGCAGCGCGCAGGACTTCGAGCGGCTGACGGCGGGGCTCCCGCCGAAGTCGCCGGTGCTGCTCTTGCTCGGTCGCGACAACGCGACGATCTTTCTGTCGATCAATCCGGGAAGCTGATCGGCGAGACGCCGCGGGAGGCGCACGACGTGCTCCCGTGCGTCGGCCGGCGCGGAGGGAGGAGCCCGATGCTCGGCGAGCTGTTGGCGCTCATGGTCATGGGCGGGTTGATCGCCGTGACGGCCCTGGCGATCGCGGGCTTCTTGCGGCTTGTGGACTAGCCGGGGGCCGCGCGGGCTGCTACCGCCGGTCGATGGGCACGTAGGGCCGGTTGTGCTCCCCGGCGTAAATCTGATCGGGACGGTAGAGCTTGTTCTCCTTCAACTGCTCGAACCAATGGGCCAGCCAGCCCGCCACGCGCGCCATGGCGAAGATCGGCGTGAAGCAGTCCGCCTCGATGCCCATCCGATCGTAGACGAGCCCCGAGTAGAAGTCCACGTTCGGGTAGACGCGCTTCGCGCCCAGCAGCGCCGCCGCTTCCCGCTCCACCGCCAACGCCACCTCGTAGAGCGGCGAGGCGCCGACCTCCGTGAACAGCCGCTCGCACAGGCCCTGGAGGATCGTCGCCCGCGGGTCCTTGACCTTGTACACCCGATGGCCGAACCCCATGACCTTGCCCTTGTTCCGGAGCTTCTCCTCCAAATAGGGGCGGGCGCGGTCGGGTGTGCCGATCTCCCGCAGCATCTGGACGACCTCCTCGTTGGCCCCGCCGTGGAGCGGCCCCTTCAACGCGCCGATGGACGAGGCGACGACCGTGTAGGGGTCGGCCAGCGTGGAGGCCGTCACGAGACCCGTGAAGGTGGAGGCGTTCATCGTGTGCTCGGCATGGAGGATGAGGCAGACGTCCAGCGTCCGACTGAGCAGCGGAGCGGGCACACGCTCCGTGAGCATATAGAGGAAGTTGTCGGCGAAGCCCAGGTCGTCCCGCGGCGGGATGTGGTCGTCGCCGCGGCGCAGCCGCGCCGTCGCCGCCACGATCGTCGGGAGCTTGGCCAGCAGCCGGACGGCGGACCAGTAGTTGTTCTCCGTATCCCTGACGTTCCGCCCGGGGTAGAACATCCCGAGCGCCGCCACGGCCGCCTGCAGCGCATCCATCGGATGGCCGTGCTCGGGCAGGCACTTGATGAGGTCCACGATCCGGAACTTGAGCCGGCGGTGGCGGGTCACGTCCTGCTCGAAACGCGCCAGCTCGGCCCTCGACGGCAGGCGGGAGAACAGGAGCAGGTAGGCCGTCTCCAGGAAGGTGGACTGGGCGCAGAGGTCCTCGACCCGGATGCCCCGGTACTCCAGGATGCCTCGCTCTCCATCCACGTCGCTGACGGCGGACTTGGCGGCGGGCACCCCGGCCAGCCCCGGCATGAAATCATGCGGCATCGTCCTCCCCCTCGCTCAAGGCCCCAGCCCCGCGCAGCGGTCATCGGCCCGAGGGGATTCTAGGGGCCAGTCCCCGCCCCGTCAAGGCGCGGGCGGCGCGGCTTGCACTCCCGGGCGGGCGCGGGCATACTACGCGGCGTCACCGCGGAGCCGGCCATGACCTCCACCTGGCGCATCCTCCTCCTTGTCCTCGGCGCGGCCGCCGTGGCCAGCGCCGCCCTGCTCTGGGTCGGCCGGGCGCCGGACGGGACGTCGAGCCGGCCGAGCGGGCCTGAGGCGGGGTTCTCTTCGAAGAGGGTCGGCACCAGCGCCCTGAGCCATGGGGGCCCGACGCCCGGGCGCCGGGGCGGGGAGCCGCCCCGGGCGGGTGCGGAACAGGACGGCGGCCAACCGGGACAGTGATGAGGGCGGGCATGCGAAGGATGGCGGCGGTAGCGGCGGTGTTGCTGGCAGTCGTGGGCGCGGCGGCAGCGCAGGAGGACCCTCCGGTGTTGTTCGCCGTCGTCACCAAGATCCCCAAGGACCGCAAGCAGGTCACCGCACAGGTGGCGGCGATGGGCGGGGCGGTGGTGGAAGCCACCCTCATCGCCACCGATCCGGTCATCGACAACCCGATCTGGAAGAAGCTGGAGGTCTGCCACTCCCTGCGGGTGGAGGCCTGGAAGAACCCCGAGGGCTACCGCGTGGTCGGGGTCAGGGTGCTGGACGCCGGCATGCTTCCGATGGCGCTCCAGGGCATCGCGGGCGACTGTCTGTTGAAAAAGGCGTTGGAGTTCGGGCCGATGGTGGACTAGCCGCGACAGTCCGGGCAGACGGTCGGTTCGGGGTCGGACCGCGCCTCCTCCTGGGTGAGGGGAAAGAGCTGGTCGCACGCGGTGCAGGTGCGGATCTCGAAGTAGGCGATCCCCTGCTCGTCGATCTCCGTCGGCAGGAGCAGTTCCAGCGGGTCGTAGCCCACCAGGGCCCCGTCGGGGAATCGGACGAGCGCCAGCCGGACGTTGAACAGCTCGAACACGCCCTCCTGGCCCTTGCGCTCGGGGATATGCCCGAGCACGAAGACCGGCTGCCCCTTCCGCTTGGTCCGCAGATCCTTCAAGGTCCGCTGCGTCGCGGTGGCGCAGGCAAAGCTGCCGCTGGAGCTGGTTCCTGCCGTCGGCATCGCTGGTAGTCGGACTCGCGGCTGTGGGCAAGGGCGAGGAAGTCGGAGGCCCGAGCGGGGCCTCTTGCCGTGGCCCCCCGCCTCGCGCCTCATGCCGGGTACCGCGGCCTTGTACCATGGGACGGAAAAGCCCGTCAAGGCGGGCTGTCACGCGCAAGGGAGGCGGAATGTCGAAGATCACGATCTACCAGAAGCCGACCTGCAGCACCTGCCGGGAGGTGGTCAAGTTGGTCCAGGCCAGCGGCAGACCCTTCCAGGCCGTCAATTACTACGAGCAGCCCCTGACGAAGGGCCGCCTGAAGGAGTTGCTGAAGAAGGCCGGGCTCCGTGCGGCGGACATCCTCAGGACCAAGGAGGAGGCTTACAAGACCCACGTGGCGAAGAAGTCCCTCTCGGAAGAGGAGTTGCTCGACCTGATGATCGCCCACCCGGACCTGATCCAACGGCCTCTGGTCGAGAAGGGGGAGCGGGTGATTCTGGCGAGGCCGCCGGAGACGGTGAAGGCCCTCCTGTAACAAGGGCGGGTTACGAGGGCGGCACCAGCCTGACCGCGCCGGTCTTCGGGTCCACCCGCACCAAGAGCTGTCCGGCCAGCACCTCCAGCAACAGCTCACCCGCCAACTGGCGGCGCCACCCCTGCAGGAGGGGCAGGTCCATCTCACCGCGGCCTTGCTGGGCCTCGGCCAGGGCATGGAGGTCGGCCGACGTGGCGAGGAGCGTCGGGGCGATGTGAGCCTCCTTGGCCCTCGTCTTGAGCACGGCCTGGAGCAGGTCCACGAGGCCGGTCGCTTCCGCCTGCGGCTTCGGCGGCGGCGGCGCGGCGGGCCACTCGGACTTGGGGAGGGCCAGGGCGGCCTGGATCAGCTTCAGGATCGTCTCCCCGTTCCGCTCGATCTCCGAGGGGTGGAGCCCCCGCTGGTGCCGGAGGGCCTCCAGCGACCGGGGGGCGTGGCGGGCGATCTCCAGCAGGACCTCGTCGCGGACCACCCGGCCCCGCGGCACGTTCCGCCGCCTGGCCTCCTCGTCCCGCCACATGGTCAGCTCCCGCAGCACCGCCAACGCGGAGGGCCGCAAATGCTCCCAGCCGCGCAGGCGCTGGTAGCCCAGTCGCGGGTCCCGTGCCCCGTCTCCCAGCTTGGCCTCCAGCCGCGCAAACTCTTCCTTGATCCAGTCGAGCCGTCCCAACGCCCGGAGCCGCTCGACGAGATGCTCGTGGATGGGCAGGAGATGCTGCACGTCCTCCGCCGCGTAGGCGAGCTGCTCGGCCGTGAGGGGACGCCGGTTCCAGTTGGTCAGCGTGTGGCCCTTGGCGAGTTTGGCGCCGAGGATGCGCTGCACCAGCGGGCCGTAGCCGACCTGGGTGCCGTACCCCACCATTGCGGCGGCCAGTTGCGTGTCGAAGATCCCGACCGGAACGCGGCCCGCGTGCAGGGCCAGCAGTTCCAAGTCCTGCCGCCCGGCATGGACGACCTTGACGACGCGGGGATCGGCGAGGATGTCCCCGAGAGCCTCCAGCGAACCCACCGCCGGCACGTCCACGACGGCCAGCGCCCCCTCGGCGGCCACCTGCAGCAGCTCCAAGCGCGGGATGAAGGTATCTTCCCCGACAAACTCGGTGTCGAGGGCAAGCCGATCGCGATCGCGCAGCTTCGCGCAGAGGTCGCGGAAGGCGGCGGCGCCGACCAGGTACTGGGCTGGAGGATGGTTCACGGTGCTCGTGCGCGGTCCTCGGGTGCCGCACTCAGGCGCGGCGGGGCGGCTCGGTCTGGGAAAGACTCATGGCTTCCTTCAAGTACTGATAGGCTTCGATGATGCGGCGCATCTCCGGCTCGGAGCTGCGATCCCCCCGCCGCGCGTCGGGATGCAGTCGCTTGGCCCGCTGCCGGAAGGCCGCGGTCACCTGCGCCATGGAGCTGCCCTCCTCCAAGCCGAGGGCCCGGAGGGCCTCGTCCATGCTCCCGATCTCCCCCCGCGGGCCGGAGGGGTCCCCGCCACCGCCCGCGGCGGTCCGGAAAAAGTCGGCGAAGTTGACCCGCCGACGCCGCCGCCGCGGCCGCTGCCGCACCTCGCTGTCCAGCTCCTCGAACCGGTCCTCGACGAATTCCAGGCGGGCTTCCAGGCGCCCGGCGCCGGCCATGTCGAAGACGGAGACCAGCTCCTCCTCGATCAGGGGCAGCGCCCGGTCGATCTCCGCCAGCCCCTCCTCGACCCGGAAGTACGTATCAACCCGATCCTGCATCATCGTGTCCATGGCGAAGTCCAGGCTGTCCTCCGTCTTCCGCTTCAGCTCCTCGATGCGACGCCGCATCCCCGCCCGATATTTCGCGAGCTTGACCGCATCGAAGGGCATAGCTTCCTCCGCGGATGGGCCGACCGGCCCCCTCGGCGACCGGTGCGCGCCATTCTAGCACAACGGCCCGCCCGCCTCACCTGGAGAGGGACCGCGGTCGGCGCGCCGCGCGTTGCTCCGCCGCGGACGCCTGTGCTAGACTCCGCCCCGTTTTGCGGCCGGCCGCCGCCGGACCGCGATCATCCGACAGGGGGGTGCGATGAACTCGTTCAGGATCCTCGTCTGCTGCGGCCTCATGGCCTTGACCTATGCGATTCCCGCCCTCGCGGAGAACCCCTCCGGCTACGGACAGGCCGGCGGAGAGTTCGACATCACCATCCCCCGCGTCCCCGCGGCGGAGCTGTCGGCGGCCAAGGCGCTCAAGCCGCCCTTCCAGCCGACACCGGAGATCCTCGCCGAAGGCAAGGCCATCTTCCTGGGGCGCGGCACCTGCTTCCAGTGCCACGGGCCGGAGGGCCGCGGCGACGGCGGCGCCGCGAAAGTGCTGCCCATCCAGCCGCGCAACTTCACCAACCCCAAGTTCAAGAAGCTACGGACGCCGGGCGAGCTCATGTGGGTGCTGAAGAACGGCAGCCTCGGCCAGTCCGGCAAGGTGCCCGGCACCGGCATGCTGCCCATCGTCGGCCAGTTTCTGAGCGAGGAGGACGGCTGGAAGGTCCTGCTCTACGAACTGAGCCTGGGCGCCCAGCCTCAGTGAGGCGCCCGGCGCGGCGGCCTCAACGCCGACGCGCGACGCCGCTGTCACGGGCGGCCTGGGCCACGGCCTGGGCCACCCGCGCCGCCACCTGCCGGTCGAACACGCTCGGGATGATGTAATCCTCGCTCAGCGTATCCTCCGGGACGATCGAGGCGATGGCCCGCGCGGCGGCGAGCTTCATCGCCTCGTTGATGTCGCGGGCCTGCACGTCCAGGGCCCCGCGGAAGATGCCGGGGAAGGCGAGCACGTTGTTGATCTGGTTCGCGTAGTCCGACCGGCCGGTCGCGAAGACGCGCGCGTGCTTCATCCCCAGGGCCGGTGCGATCTCCGGGTCCGGGTTCGCCATCGCGAAGACGATCCGATCGGGATGCATGAGGTCGAGGTCCTCCGGCCGCAGGACGTTGCCCACCGAGAGGCCGATGAAGACATCGGCGTCCTTGAGCGCGTCCTGCAACGAGCCGGTCGGCTGATCCTCCCGGATACAGGCGGCGACGTTCCCCAGACAGTCCGGTACCGACTCCGGTTCCACCCGGAGGATCACCCCCTGCCGGCCGCAGCCGGTCAGCCGCGTCACGCCCGCCGCCAGCAGGATCTGCGCGCAGGTCCGGCCGGCGGCGCCCAGCCCGTTCACCACCACCCGCACGTCCTCGATCCGCTTCCCCACCACCTTCAGCGCGTTGGTCAGCGCCGCCAGGATCACCACCGCCGTGCCGTGCTGGTCGTCGTGCATCACCGGGATGTCCAGCGTTTCCTTGAGCCGGCGCTCGATCTCGAAGCAGCGCGGCGCGCTGATGTCCTCCAGGTTGATCCCCCCGAACCCCGGCGCCACGGCCTGGACGACCCGCACGATCTCGTCCGGGTCCTTCGTGGCCAGGCAGAGGGGCCAGGCGTTGATGCCGGCGAACTCCTTGAACAGCATCGCCTTCCCCTCCATGACCGGCAGGGCGGCCTCCGGTCCGAGGTCGCCCAATCCCAAGACCGCCGACCCGTCCGTCACCACCGCGACGCTGTTGCACTTGGTCGTGAAGGCGTAGGCCTTGCTCTTGTCCTTGGCGATGGCCTGGGAGACCCGCCCGACGCCGGGCGTGTAGACCATGGACAGGGTGTTGCGCGTCGTGACCGGCAGCTTGCTGGTCACCTCGATCTTTCCCCCCAGGTGAAGCAGGAAGATGCGGTCCGAGGCGGCGACCACGCGCACGTCCGGCAGGCGGCCGAGGCGCGCGAGGACCCGTTCGCCGTGCTCCTCGTTGAGGACGTCGAAGGTCACGTCCCGGACCATCCGCTCCGGTGAGGCCGACACCAGGTCCACCGCGCCGAGGTTCGCGCCCTCCTCGGCCAGCGCCGTCGCGACACGCGCGAACATCCCCGGTCGGTTCGCCAGTTCGAGCCTGATCGTCAAGCGGTAGTTGGAATAGGGGCCCTCGTCCAGCTTCATGGTCGCCCTCCCGGCTCCGCCTCAAGAGTATCACAGCCGGCCGCGCTGGTCCTCCCCCGCGGGCCGGCCCCCACGATTGCGAAGGGGCGGGACCGCAGGGTATGCTGAGCCGCATTCCCGCTCAACCAGCTTCCCGACCAAGGAGACTCCATGACCGACGCCGGCGACCAGGGCCGTACGCCCAACCGTCTCATCCACGAGACCAGCCCCTACCTCCTCCAGCATGCCTACAACCCCGTGGACTGGTATCCCTGGGGCGAAGAGGCCCTGCGCCGGGCCAAGGAGGAGAACAAGCCGATTCTCCTCTCCATCGGCTATTCTGCCTGCCACTGGTGCCATGTGATGGAGCGGGAGTCCTTCGAAGACCCACAGATCGCCGCGCTCATGAACGAGTCCTTCGTCTGCGTCAAGGTGGACCGGGAGGAACGACCGGACCTGGACGAGATCTACATGCAGGCCACCCTCGCCCTGAACCAAGGGCAGGGCGGCTGGCCGATGACGGTTTTCCTCACCCCCGACCAGCGGCCGATCTACGCGGGGACCTACTTCCCGCCGACCGATCGCTGGGGGCGGCCCGGCTTCGCGACCCTGCTCACCACCATCGCCGAATTCTGGCGGAAGGACGAAGGCGCGCTGCGCCAGCAGGCCGAACAGCTCACGGAAACCTTGAAAAAAGAATCACAAGTCATTGATCCTTTGGCCATTGGAGAGCATGATATCGAAGCCGTCGTTGCGCAGCTCGGCGAGGATTTCGACGAGCGCCACGGCGGCTTCGGCCACGCCCCCAAATTCCCCCCCGCGACGGCCCTGACCCTGCTCCTCCGCTGGTCCCTGCGCACCGGCGAGGCCCGGTCGCTCGCCATGGTCCGCAAGACGCTCGACGCCATGGCCGCCGGCGGCCTGTATGACCAGATCGGAGGGGGCTTCGCCCGCTACTCCACCGACGAGCGCTGGCTGGTTCCCCACTTCGAGAAGATGCTCTACGACAACGCGCTGCTCGCCCGCTGCTACGTGGAGGCCTGGCAGGCGACCGGCGAACTCGCCTACCGCCGTATCGCGACCGAGACGCTCGACTACATCCTGCGCGAGATGACCGCGCCGGACGGGGGCTTCTACTCCGCCACCGACGCGGACTCCGAGGGCGTCGAAGGCAAGTTCTTCGTCTGGACACCGGAGGAGATCGCCCGCATCCTGCCGGACGAGCGGGACGCCCGCCTCTTCTGCGCCTACTACGACATCACCCCCGGCGGAAACTGGGAGCGCCGGAGCATCCCGAACCGGCTGCGTCCGGCGGAGGAGGTCGCCCGCGATCTGGGGATGTCGGTCGAGGAGGTCGAGGCGGCCGTCGCGCGCCTGCGTCCCCGCGTGTACGAGGCCAGGGCCACGCGCGTCCCGCCCGCGCTCGACGACAAGATCCTGACCGCCTGGAACGGCATGATGCTCTCCGCGATGGCCGAGGCGGCCCGCCTGCTCGGCGAGCCCCGCTACCTCGCCGCCGCCGAGAAGACGGCCGACTTCCTGCTCACGACGCATTCGCGCCCGGACGGAGGCCTGTATCGGACCTCCCGGCTCGGCCGGGCGCACCTGCCCGCCTACCTGGAGGACTATGCCTGGCTTGCCGAGGGCCTCATCGACCTCTACGAAGCCGGCGCGGAGGAGCGCTACCTCCGCGAGGCCCTGCGACTCGCCGAGCGGATCCTCGCCGACTTCGCCGACCGGGAGCACGGGGGCTTCTTCACCACGGCGGAGCAGCACGAGACGCTGATCGTCCGGGTTCGCGAGGGGGCCGACGGCGCGACGCCGAGCGGCAACGCCGTGGCCGCCGAGGCGCTGGCGCGTCTGGCCTTCCATTTCGACCGCCCCGACCTCCGCGAGCAGGCCGCCCTGGCCGTCCGCGCTTACGGCCGGATGATCGCGCGCCATCCGCGCGCCTTTGCGAAAGGCCTCCTCGTCGCGGACCTGCTTCTCCACGGGCCGGTCGAGCTGGCCTTCGTGGGGACGCCGGGTGAGCCGGGCTACGAGGCGCTGCTGGCGGAGGTCCGCCGACATCCCCTCCCCCGCCGGATCATCGCGCACCACGATCCCTCGCGCGGATCGTCGGCCCATCCCCTCCTGAAGGGCAAGGGCCTGGTCGGCGGCAGGGCCGCCTTGTACGTCTGCCGCAACTTCGCCTGCGGGGCGCCCGTGACCGAGCCGGGCCGGGTCGCGGCCGCGCTCGCGGGCGGCGGGTCGAGCCAGGCCGGCGGCGGCGCGCTCCGGGGCGCGCGACTGGCCGGTCGGGCCACGCCGGCCGGCACGGCCGGCTGCGCGGCGCGCAAGGCCCTCTCCCTCGCCGACGGCCGCCCCGAGCGCGCCTACGGCCCCTTCGGCGCCACGGGGCTCACGACGAGCCGCCTGGGCTTCGGCGGCTACCGGATCGGTCTCGACGACCCGGCGCACCGGCAGGCGCTCCTCGAAGCCCTGCGCGAGGGCTGCACCCTGATCGACACCTCGGCCAACTACGGCGACGGCGAGAGCGAACGGCTCGTCGGGAAGGCGCTGGCCGATCTCGTTCGGGCGGGGGAGCTGACCCGGGAGGCAGTCATCGTGGTCTCCAAGATCGGCTACGTCCAGGGCCAAAACCTGGCCAAGGCGCAGGCGCGCGAGAAGGCCGGCCGCCCCTACCCGGAGATGGTGAAGTACGGCGAGGGCATCTGGCACTGCCTCCATCCGGAGTTCCTGGCCGACCAGCTCGAGGCCTCGCTCGACCGGCTCGGGCTGGAGACGCTCGACGTCTGCCTCCTGCACAACCCGGAATATTTCCTGTCCGAGGCCGCGCACCGGGGCGTGTCCGACCTCGCCCGCCTGCGCGACGAGTTCTACGGCCGACTCCGCGCGGCCTTCGCCTACCTGGAGACCCGCGTGGCCGCCGGGCAGGTCCAGTGGTACGGGGTTTCGTCCAACACCCTGGTCACGGCGGCGGACGAGCCCGACGCCGTCTCCCTCTCGCGCCTGCTCGACGCGGCCCGCGAGGCCGGCGGCGCGGGGCACCATTGCCGCGTCGTCCAATGCCCCATGAACCTCTTCGAGAGCGGCGCCCTGCTTCGGCCGAACACCGGACCGGACGGCACGCGGTCCGTGCTCCAGCTCGCGCAGGCCGAAGGCCTGGCCCTGCTCGTGAATCGTCCGCTCAACGCGATTCCCCCGGACGGTCGAGCCATGGTCCGGCTGGCCGACCGCGCGGTCGAGCCGCAGGCGGCGCCCTTCGAGACCCTGCGAGGTCGGGTGTGGGCGCTGGAGGAGGAGTTCCGGCGGGAGATCGCCGCGCACATCCACCACGGCGGCCAGGGGCTGCCGCCCTCCGACTACTTCCGCTGGGCGGAGGAGTTGGCGAGGGTGCGCCCGCAGGTGCAGAACCTGGAGCACTGGGAGCAGGTGGAGGGGCAGATGGTCGCGCCGCACATCAACCAGGTGCTCCAGGCTCTGAGCCGGCACCTGCGCGACGACCTGGGCGACCGGTGGCAGGACTGGCGCGAGCGCTACCTCCCCGAGCTGCTGGCCCTGCTGCGGGAGATGCGGCGGGAGGCGGCGGTCCAGAGCCGGGACCGGGCGGCGGCCATCGCGGCCGCGCTCGACCCGCTCCTGCCGGAGGACAGACGGAAGGAGCCGCTCTCGCGCAAGGCGCTCTGGACCCTGGTGAGCACGCCCGGCGTCGCCTGCGTCCTCGTCGGCATGAGGACGCCGGCCTACGTCGAGGACGCGCTCGCCGTGCTCCGGTGGGCGCCGCTCGCGGACCCACGGCCGCTCTACGAGGCTGTCGCCCGCGTGCGGTAGCCCCGCGCGCGGTGCAGCGCGCCCCTTAAGCGCCGTCGCACCCGCCGCGCGTCGAGGCGCCGCCGGTTCCTGGGACATTGTGGAACGAAGGAGCCCGCGGGCCGGCAGCTACTCCAGCTTCGTCCTGCCGTTGTCTTCGCGGAGAGACGTCAGCCCGGCCCGCGCCCCGGTCGGCGGCACCGCATCGAATCCATAGTGGAGCAGGAGCTTTTGTATGCGGGGGCTCAGGATGAAGTCAAACAATGCTTCCGCGACACCGAGAGAGGCCTCCCTGCAGGTCCACACCACCGCCTGCCCGAACTGGATCGGCGCATGGGTCCCGGCCGGCGCCTCATCGATGATCCATACTTGCCCGCCGTTGATCGCGTCCACGCGATAGACGATGCCCACGTCCGCCGCCCCCGTGCGAACCAGCTTCAAGACCTCCTCGGCATGCGGCGCGTGAACCAGATGGAGACGGTCCCTGTAGGCGGGATCGAGCTTCGTGAGCGTCCGGGCCGTAATCGTTCCCAATGCCGACGTGGCAGGATCGGCGATGGCCACGCGGATCGCTCGACTGGACAGGACATCGTGAAACGAGGTCGCAGTCGCCGCGGACGCCGTGGACATCACGAGCACGAGGGAGGTCTGCGCGTAGACCCGTGGCCCCCTGAGCGTCAGGCCTTTCTTGTGCAGGTGTTCGACTTCGGCCGCTTCAGCGAGAAACACATCGATCGGCTCCCCCCGTTCAATATGCCGGCGAAGCGTTTGCGACGGGCCGTACACGACGTGAACCGTCGCGCCGTATTCTTTCTCGAACATCGGCAGGATCTCTTGGAACGCCGTCTTCAGGCTCGGAGTCGCCCCGATCGTCAAGGGTTCAGCCTGAACACGCTCCCCACTCCCGATGATACCGACGAGTCCACCGACGACAACCACCGCCACGCTGAATTTCCCCATGCCGGCCATCGCCCTCCTCGAGGTTGTTCCGGTCCTTGCCCCCGGGCATCACGCGCCCGGCCGGAACGGGTGCAAGATCAATACCGATCGCAACGACCGCGGGACGGCCGGTAAAACTCCAACGTCATCACTCCCTTGCCGCGCAAATTCGCTTGGCTGCTTGTCCGCCTGCGTCGCCCGCCCCCCTGCCTTGTGAAATTCCGGACGAGCGCCCAGTGCGAAAGCGCACGCCTTGCGTGTTTTCCGGCTCGAGGCGCTGAACCGGATCAACGAGCCTGCCGGCGGTATCGTGCCGATATACCGGGCCAGGCCTCCCGTCGCCTTGGCGGGAGGATGGGCCTGCTGGTTGGCAAACCCCTTGCAGAGGCACGACCGACGAAGATGCCAGGGAGGTGAGATTGAGCCGTCTCCAGATGAGAACCACTCACACCGCCGTGGACGGACCCCGCGCATGAACCAGATCGTCCTCATTGCCCTGCGCAGACCGCATACCTTCGTCGTGATGTCCATCCTGATCGTGCTGTTCGGGGTCCTGACGGTCCTGCACATGCCGACCGACGTCTTCCCGAACATCACGATTCCGGTCACCTCCGTGGTCTGGACCTATGCCGGCCTGCTGCCACAGCAGGTGGAAGGGCGCATCACGTATCTGTTCGAGCGCTTCCTGACCTCGACGGTGGAGGGCATCAAGTACATCCACAGCCACTCCTATTTCGGCAGCAGTATCATCAATATCTTTCTCCAAGACGGAGTGGATGTGGGCCGGGCCGAAGCGGATATCGTGGCCATCGCGCAGACGGTCGTCAAAGCGCTGCCGCCCGATATTTCTCCGCCCATGATCATGCGGCTGGCCCCCTCCTCGATCCCGGTGGCCATGCTCGAAGTCAGTGCGGACAACATGACCCCGGCGGAACTCTACAACCTCGCCTACATGCGCATCCGCCCCCTGCTCGTGACGGTGCCGGGGGCGATCCTGCCGCACCCGTACGGCGGCCAGGACATGCAGGTCATGGTCAACCTCGATCAACAGAAACTGCTCGCCCGTAACCTCACCCCGGCGGACATCCACGAGATCCTCATGCGGCAATACCTGGTACTGCCGGCCGGCGACATCAAGATCAAGCAGACCGACTGGATCGTCCAGACGAACGCGTCACCGATGCGGATCGAAGATTTCGAAAACATCCCGATCAAGCGCGAAGGCAACGCGTTCATCTACCTGCGCGACGTCGCCACGGTGCGCCTCATGGGCCGGGTGCAGCAGAACGCGGTGCTGGTGAAAGGCAAGCAGACCGTCATCATCGTCGTCATGAAGAGCACCGAGGCCTCGACCCTGGCCGTGGTCGACGGGATCAAGAAGGTGATCCCGCGTGCCGAGCAAGTCGTCCCCGAGGGCGTGACAATCAGACTGCTCGACGACGCCTCGACCTTCGTCAAAGATTCGATCAGGGATGTTGTCCATGAAATGCTGACCGCCGGCGCGCTGGTCGGCCTCATCGTGCTGTTGCTCCTCGGCTCCTGGAGGGCCACGCTTATCGTGTGGACGTCGATCCCGCTGTCCATCCTGACTGCGCTCATCGGCCTGCATTGGCTCGGAGAGTCGATCAATGTCATGACCTTGGGCGGGTTGGCGCTGGCCGTGGGCATTCTGGTCGACGACGCGACCGTGATGATCGAGAACATCGACCGCCACATCGAAATGGGCAAACCGCTGGAGACCGCCATTGTCGACGCCGCCAATCAGATCGTCGTCCCGACCTTCGTCGCGACCCTGTGCATCGCGATCGTCTGGTTCCCGCTCTTCGGGCTTAGCGGCGTCGCCGGCTACCTGTTCAAGCCCATGGCGGAGGCGGTCATCATCGCGATGCTGGCTTCCTTCATCCTGTCGCGCACGCTGGTCCCGACCATGGCGAAGTATCTCATGAAGGGGCACCACGATGGGGAATCACCACACGCCGCCGGCGCCTGAGCACCGCAAGCCGGCGGGCGCGAAACCGTCCCGGAACGTTTTTGTCCGTTTTCAGCAGGGATTCGAGCGCCGCTTCGACCGGCTCCGCGAGCGCTACGGGATGCTGCTCGAACGGGTGATCGCCCGTCGCTACGCCTTCGTCAAGGTCTCGTTGGCGATCGCGGTGGGATCCCTGTCCTTCTTTTTCTTCCTGGGGCGCGATTACTTCCCCGAGATCAGGTCGGGGGTCATGCAGATGCATATGCGCGCGCCGCTCGGGACACGCATCGAGGTGGCGGGGCGCCTTGCCACGCTCGCCTCCAAGACCATTGAAGAAGAGTTGCTGCCCGGCAAGGTCGACAATATCGTGAGCAACTGCGGCCTGCCGGTCGGACCGCACAATCTCGCCTTCATCCCGACACCGACGATCGGCTCTCAGGATTGCGATCTGACGATCCTGTTGAAGAACGAAAAGTCGCCGGTGTGGGACTACCGGCACATTCTCCGCAAGGGCTTGAGGGAGCGCTATCCGGGGACCGACTTCACGTTCCAGCCGTCCGATCTGACCGCGAAAATTCTCAACTTCGGGGCTCCCGCGCCGATTGACGTCCAGGTCAACGGCCCGGATATCTACCCCAACTACGAGTTCGCCCGCAAACTGGCGGGCAAGTTTCGCGAGATTCCGGGCGCCACGGACGTGGTGATCCAGCAGACCATGCGCACGCCGACCCTCATGGTCGAAGGCAACCGCACGTTCGGGCTCGGCGTCAACAGGACCGAGAAAGACATCGCCGACAATCTGCTTTTGACCACCGCCGGGAGCCAACAGGTCGACCAGATCTACTGGCTCGACCCCAAGACCGGCATGTCGTACCTGATCAATGTCTATACGCCGCAGCCGCAGATCAACAGCGTCAATAGCCTCAAGACCATCCCGGTCGATTCCTCGAGCAAGGCGTCGGATGATGGCGTCCAGCTTCTCGGCAATCTGGCCGATCTCTCGGTCGAAGGCACGCCCGGGGTGATTACGCACGGCAACATCATGCCGCTGTTCGATATCTACATTTCGGCCGAAGGGCGCGACCTCGGCGGGGTGCTGGCGGATGTCCGGAAGATCGCCGCGAGCATGGAGCACGAGAAGCCCCGCAGCGCCGCGATCGAAATCCACGGTCAGGCCGCGCTGATGTACGAGGCCTATGCCGAGCTGATCTTCGGACTGCTCGCCGCGATCGTGCTGGTGTATCTCCTGATCGTCGTCAACTTCCAATCCTGGCTCGATCCCTTCATCATCATCACGGCCTTGCCCGGCGCCCTGGCGGGCATCGCGTGGTCGTTGTTCCTGACCCATACGCGGTTATCGGAGCCGGCCCTGACGGGAGCGATCATGACGATGGGCACGGCGACCGCGAATTCCATCCTGGTCGTCTCCTATGCGCGCGAGCGGCTTCAAGAGCACGGCGAGGCGCTGCGGGCCGCCATCGAAGCCGGAAAGACCCGTTTCCGTCCGGTGCTGATGACCGCCTCGGCCATGATCATCGGGATGGTCCCCATGGCGACGGGGTATTCCCAGAATGCGCCGTTGGGTCGCGCCGTCATCGGCGGCTTGCTCGTGGCCACCGTCTTCACCCTCTTTTTCGTGCCGTGCGTCTACGCGATCATCTACAGCGGGCGGATGGCTGGGCAACGGGGACGCGCCTCCTGATGAAAACACTCAACGGACCATACCTTGCCGTTTTCGCGATCCTGTTGGGTGCGCTCTATCTCGGCCATCGGATTTATGAGAGCCGAAGCGACGCCGCGCTGCTGCGCCAGCGGACGCGCGAAGAGGCTGTGCCCACCGTGGCGGCCGTCACGCCCAAGCCGGTGGCCGCGACCGAGACCATAACGCTCCCCGGCAATATCGTGGGTTGGTACGAGGCGCCCATCTACGCACGCGTCACGGGCTATGTGAAGATGTGGTACAAGGATTACGGAGCGGAGGTGAAGAAAGGCGACGTCCTCGCCGAAATCAACGCGCCGGATCTCGACGCCGAATATGCGCAGGCCAGGGCGGACCTGGAATCGGAGCGCGCCAAGTACGCGCTCGCTGAGGTGACGGCGAAGCGGTATGCCGCCTTCCGCGGCACCCACGCGGTCTCCGAGCAGTCGATCACGGTGAAGGAACAAGAGATGAAAGCCCAGGCCGCGGTGGTCAAAGCCGCAGAGCAAAAGGTCAGGAACATCGAGGCGTTTATCCGGTTCAAAACCCTCCTCGCCCCCTTTGACGGCGTCGTGACCCAGCGCAACATCAACGTCGGCGACTTGGTCAGCAAAGAAGGCAACCTCAGCACCCCGAACGCCAAGAGCAACCTCTTTACGATAGCCGTCGTCGATACGTTGCGTCTCTTCGTCAACGTACCGGAATCGTTCGGGCCCTTTATGCGGCCGGGCCTGACGGCCGACGTGACCGTCCCGCAATTGCCCACTCGCCATTGGACCGCCAAGTTCCTCACCGTCTCCCGTGGGTTCGACGTGAACACGCGGACGGCAACGACCGTCTTCACGATCGACAACGAGGACCGAGCGCTCTGGCCCGGCTCCTACGCCCAGGTCCACCTCACGGCCCCGGTCGATAGGCGAGCGTTCACGATTCCATCCACCGCGTTGGTGTTCCAGGAGCACGGCACGCAAGTGGCCGTGGTGACGGAGGATGCCCGCGTGCATTTCAAACCCGTCACCGTGAGCAAGCTCATGGACCAAGTCGTCGAAGTGGCGGAGGGGCTTTCCACGGGCGACCGCATCATCAACAACCCCAGCGCAGCGCTGCTCGAGGGCGACGAGGTGCGCGTCGTCTCGCCGGCGCCCGGGTACGATCTCGTCACGGCGGATGCGCCCCCGGCGGACGAACCGCCCGCCAAATGACGACCCCTCCCCCATGACGCGCCCAGGTGCACGACCCGCGCGAGACTCCTCCCGCGTCCGGCGCGGCTGCGCGCCGCGCGCCGGTCTGGTCCTGCTGGCGCTCACCCTGTCGGCGTGCGGCGACTGGCTGCCGCACGTGGACCTGGCGCCCGCCTATCAACCGCCCCGCTACGTCGTGCCCGCCTCCTGGCGGGGGGCGAGCCCCTTCGTCGAGGCGCGGCCGTCGGATGGAGAGCTGCGCCCGGATTGGTGGACGCTGTACGAGGATCCGATTCTGAACGCGCTGGAGGAACAGGCCATGGCGGCCAACCCGGACCTGCAGGCCGCCGCCGAGCGGTTCGTCCAGGCCCGCGACATGATGATGAAGGCCCGCTCCCGCCGCATCCCGCACGCGGGACTGGGGTTCGACGCCTCGGGCAATAAGCAGTCCGCCAACGAGCTGTTTCGCGCCCCCGGCGAGGACACCTACGAATCGAGCGTGTCCGCCTCGGGGCTCGCGTCCTGGGAACCGGATTTCTGGTCGGCGATCCGCAACGCGACGCGCGTCGAAATCTACCGGGCCGAAGCGCGCGCCGCCGAGTACGGCCTCGCCCGCCTCAGCCTCCAGGCGGAAATCGCGGCGAACTATTTCACCCTGCGCGGCTTCGACGCCCAAGTCGCGATCTACGAGCAATCCATCGCCCTCTACCGACACTCGCTGGACCTCGTCAACGCCCAGTTCATGGGGGCCATCGCGTCGGCCCTCGACGTCGCCCGCGTCGAATCGTTGCTGTTCAGCACCGAAACGAAATTGGCGCAGGTCGAAGGCCAGCGCCAGGTCGCGGAACAAGCGATCGCCATCCTCGTGAACAGGGCCCCGGCCAGTTTCAGGATCGAGCCGGTCGCCGAGCTCCGCGTCGCGAGCTTCACGATCCCGCGCACCATCCCCTCCACCCTGTTGGAGCGCCGTCCCGACGTCGCCGCCATGGAACGCCGGATGGCCCAGGCGAACCGGGCCATCGGCATCGCCCGCGCCGCCTTTTTCCCGGACGTGAGGTTCCGGGCCGACGGCGGCTTCGAAGACGTCGGCTTCGACCTGTTCAAGCTCGCGAACAGTTTCTGGTCCTACGGCTCCCCCGTCGCGCTCCCGCTTTTCCAGGGCGGGTATCGCCGCGCCCAACTGCAGCAGGCCTGGTCCGCCTACCGCGAGACGGAAGACCGCTACCGCTCGACCGTGCTCAACGCCTTCCGGGAAGTGGAGAACAATTTGGTCCTGACGAACCGGCTCGCCGCCGCCGCCGACCGCCAGGACGCCGCCGTCGGGGCGTGGATCAAGACCCAGGAGCTGACCTCCGACCTCTACCAGGGCGGCCTGGCGTCGAGCCTCGAACTCATTTACGCGCAGGTCCAGGCGCTCGAAGCGCGGATCGACTCCGTGCGGATCAAGACCGACCTGCTGAAGTCCTCGGTGGCGCTCATCCGCGCGCTGGGCGGCGGCTGGACCCGCGGGCAGTTGCCCGCCGACGAGGAAATCCAGCCCTTCGACACGTTCCAGTACGTCAACCTCGACAAACCCCCGCCCGTCGGGGGCATCGACGTCACCGCGCCGAACAACTGGGTGAACAATGACTTGACCAAGCCGTCCGCGCCATGAGGCCCGTTCGTCGGCCGGCCCCTTCCGATGTCCCCGGCCGTACGCCGACCGCGTCTTCGTGGGCATAGGACCGCGGGGGGCCTCCTCTTCGGACGTCCGGACGATCCCGGCTGACGGCGCGGCCGGTCCCCTCGCCGCCATGTCACCGCACTCGCCGACCATCGTGAGCGCCGTCTGGGGGAGCCGCGAGGTCCTGGCGAAGTCCGGAGCGATCGAGTAAGATGCGGTCCGGCCGGTCTCCGCGTCGGGAGTGAGTCATGCACCGCCTGTTACGGCCGTTGAGCGACCTGCCGATCCGGCAGAAGCTCCTGCTGACCGCGATCATCCCGATCCTGGCGGTGGGGCTGCTCAGCGGCCTCACCTACCGGAGCGTGCAGACCTTCTCGGACGACGAGGAGCAGCTCAACAACATCTACCTGGTCCAGCGCCGCGCGGCGGAGTACCTGAGCCTGGCGATGGACCTCGAGGCGGGGTTCCGCGGCTACGTGCTGACCCAGCAGAAGCCCTTCCTGAAACCCTACCAGTCGGCGCACGGCCGCATCCTGTCGCTCGGGGACACGATCGAGTTCATGGTGCACGACCGCCAGGGGCAGCGCGAGGCCTTCGGCCAGGTCCAGCGGCTCGTGACGCGGTTGATCACGGAGAAGGACGAGCTGATCGCCGCCGTCGAGGCCGGCCGGGAAGCGGACGCCGTCCACTACATCGAGGAGGGCCGCGGGCGGGCCATCATGACCATCATCCGGGAGCAGATGGCGCGGTTCGACCGACTGGAGCAGGACCAGCTCAACGAGGCCCTCGCCCGCATCGCCCGGGACCGCGCCTCGATGATGACGGCCATTCTCGCTGACGGGGTGGTGACGGTCGCCCTGATGATCCTCGCGCTGCGGATCATCGCCCGCTCGATCACGGACCCCCTCGCCGGCCTGGCCCGGGCCGTCGGCTCCGCGACGGGCGGCGTCGTGCCGCAGGTGCCCGTGCTGGACCGCCGCGACGAGATCGGGCACCTCACCCGCGTCATGGCGGCCATGGGGGCGCAGATCCGTGATCACATCGTGCGCATCGAGAAATCCGAGGCCGAGCTGCGCATGGCCAACGCCTTCCTTTCCGCCTCGGAGGCCAAGTACCGGAGCATCGTGGACCACGCGCCCTTCGGCATCTTCACGACCAAGGGGATGGCCATGGTCTTCACGAACCGCTACAACTGGATCCTCGCCGGCCTCGACCCGGACCGAGACGACGATCCCGAACTGATCCGGGCGGCCTATCATCCCGAGGATCGCGACCGTGTACTCCGCGAATACGCGGAGGCCATCGCGCAGGATCGCCCCTATGAGACCATCTTCCGGTTCCTCCACAAGGACGGAAGCGTGCGCCGGGTCCTGAGCCGCCGCATTCCGATCAAGGACGCCGACGGCCGCACGGTCATGTACCAGGGCTTCAACATCGACATCACGGCCGTGACCGAGATGCAGACCCGGCTCAGCCGCGCCGAGCGGCTCGCCACGCTGGGCCAGGTGGCCGCCGGCATCGCCCACGAGATCCGCAACCCCCTGGTGGGCATCGGCTCGACGGCCTCGCTCCTGCGGGAGGACATGGACCCGGCCGACCCGCGGCGGGCGGACCTCGACGTCATCCTCGACGAGACGCGGCGGCTCGACCGGATCGTCAACCAGATCATCGACTACGTCCGCCCGCGGGCGCTCACCCCCGTGCTCTTCCCCATGGAGGAGCTCGTGCGCGAGACCCTGTCGCTGCTGAACTCCGCCGTCTCCGCCAAGCGTCTCAAGCTGGACGTCGCCTGCCCCCCCAACCTGCCCCCGGTCCAGGCGGACCGCGACCAGATCAAACAGGTCGTGCTCAACGTCGTGCGGAACGCCGTGGAGGCGCTGGGCGAGGGCGGGAAGATCGAGGTCGCCCTGGCCGCGTCCTCCCGCGACCAGGAGCCCGGGCTGCTCGTCCGGGTGCGGGATTGGGGGCCCGGTATTCCGACCGAGCACCTCTCGCGGATCTTCGAGCCCTTTTTCACGATGGGCAAGCCCCAGGGCACGGGGCTGGGGCTGGCGATCTGCCGCAATATCGTCGAGGCCCACCGCGGCCTGCTCCAGGTGGACAGCGAGCAGGGGGCCGGCACGACGGTCAGGCTCTGGCTCCCGTTGCGACAACCCGTTTCCCTCCCTACGGTGTGAGGCCATGGCCGCGACGATCTTCGTGACCGACGACGAGCCCGCGATCCGCTCCGCGATCCTCAAGCGGCTGTCCCGACGCCAGCACCGGGTATCCGGCTTCGAGTCGGGCGAGGCGCTGCTGGCGGCGCTCGACCAGGAGCAGCCGGACCTCATCCTGCTCGACCTGAAGATGGGCGGGATGACGGGGATCCAGACGCTCAAGGCCGCCCGACAGAAGGCTCCGCAGGCCCTGGTCATCCTGCTCACCGCCTACGGGACCGTCCAGGACGCGGTCGAGGCGATGAAGCTCGGAGCCTACGATTTCGTCATCAAGACGGTGGACCTGGACGGCCTCGAGCCGGTGCTGACCCGCGCCCTCGAGCTGCTGACGCTCCGCCGCCGCGTGGATTTCGAGCGCGAGCACGAGGGCGAGTCCTACCGCCTGGACCATCTCGTCACGCAGAGCCCCGCCATGCAGCAGCTCGTCGCCCAGGTCCGCGACGTGGCCCAGAATCCGAAGACCACCGTCCTCCTCCAGGGCGAAACCGGCACGGGCAAGGAATTCGTGGCCCGCGTGATCCACCACAACGGCGTGCGGGCGGCCGGCCCCTTCGTGGACGTCAACTGCACCGCGATCCCCCGCGAGCTGTTCGAGAGCGAGCTGTTCGGCTTCGAGCGCGGCGCGTTCACCGGCGCCGTCCAGCGGAAGCTCGGGCTGCTGGAGAAGGCCGAGGGCGGCACGCTGTTCCTCGACGAGATCGGCGACCTCGACCTCGCCATGCAGGCCAAGCTGCTCCGCGTGCTCCAGGACCGCGCCTTCCGCCGCCTCGGCGGGATGAACGACATCTCCGTGGACTTCCGGCTGATCGCCGCGACCAACCGCGACCTCAAGAAGGAGGTCGCCGCCGGCGCGTTCCGGGAGGACCTCTACTTCCGTCTCAACGTCGTCATGTTCGAGGTCCCGCCGCTGCGGCAGCGGCCCGAGGACATCTATCCCCTCTGCATGCGGGCGCTGGTGCGGTTCGGGAAAGAGATGGGGAAGGAGGTGCTGGAGATCGCCCCCGAGGCCCGGACCCTCCTGGAACGCTATGCCTACCCGGGGAACGTGCGCGAGCTACAGAACATCATCGAGCGGGCGCTGATCTTCTGCCACGGACGGACCCTGACCGCGGACTGCCTGCCGCGGGAGCTCCACGAACCGGCCAAATCCCCGGCCGTGTCGGTCGTCCGGGGCGGGGAGCCGCGCCTCCGGCTCGATGTCGCCGTCGGCGCGCAATCGCTCGCGGACATCGAGCAGGCGATCATCGAGGAAGTGATGCGGCTCGCCGGCCACAACAAGAGCCTCGCCGCCAAGCACCTGGGTCTCACCCGCTTCGCGCTCGACCGTCGCCTGAAGAAACTCGCCGACGGGGACGCCTGAACCTCAGTCCGCCCTCAGCTTGTACCCCACCCCGCGGAGGGTCACGAGCCGCGCCGGCTTCGGCGGATCGGCCTCGATCTTCTGCCGGATCGAATGGATGTGCACGTCGAGGGTGTGGTGCTCCAACGCCACGCTCTCCCCCCACACCTCGTTCACCAGATCATCCCGCGTGAAGACCCGCCCGGGATTCCGCATGAATGCGCGCAGGATGGCGAACTCCTTGGGCGTCAACTCGACCGGCCGCCCCGACACCTGCACCTCGTGGCGCTCTTCGTCAAGGTAGAGGTCCCCGACCTGGTACTGTGCGCGCTTGGCGGTCCGGAACCGCTCGCGCCGCAGGATCGCCCTGATTCGAGCGATCATCTCGCGGTACCCCTTCTGACAGAGGGATGCCGCCGCCCATTCATCGAGCTCGTCCACGCACACCTCTTCCGGACAATCCGCGCCGGGCGGCTGCACGGCGACCACCGCGATGCCCCGCAACGCCTGGTCACGGATGAGGTGGAACAGAGCCGGCTGTCGGCGATCCACCAGCACCAGCAGAGGGGAGGTCCGGCGGGCGGAGTCCAGCGCGGCGCCGGCGTCACGCACGATCGTCGTCGCACAGTTGTACTCGCCGAGGTGACGCCCGAGCGCCCGGCCGAAGGCGTCGTCGGCGGTCACGATCAGGACGGTGTCGCGTCCGGTCGCCATATCGCCCTTCCCCCCTCCCGCCGGCGAACATAGCCGCCCTCGGTTACGCATTGCTTCAGATACGGTCAACCTTCCGTTGCGTCGGCGTTACAAACGGGTAAACTCGTCCACCGCTGCGGGCCGCCCGGCTCCGCTTCCGGACGATTCGCCTTCCCCCCTACGCCCCCTCGCACGCACCCACGAAGCGATCCTTAACCGAAGATTGAGACAAGGCCGAAGGTCTGTTCACGGCCGTCGCGTACCGTGCGCCCGCACGCTGAATCTGTCCGGCAACTCACGCCAACCAGCGGAGGAGCGCACATGGAAGGGAGCACGCCGTGGTGGACGGCACTCGCGACGAGACCGCGTACCTTTTGGTTCACGCATGTCATGGGCCTTACCCTTATCGTGCTGATCGTGGGAGCACGCCCCGCGGCGGCGCAGGAGCCACACGAGAACCAGGGCGCCGGGGAGACGCTCACGACCCCGCCGGTGCCCGTCACGGATAAGGAGATTCCTCCCCTCTCCACGGGGCACCAGGGAGGTCCCCAGGCCCCCGGCGGCATGATCCAACGTCCCGACGCAGCGGTCGAGAGCGCCCCGATCGAGGACCTGCTGCTGGAGAAGGGCATCATTACCAGGGACGACTGGATGCGCATCAAGGCGGAGGAGGAGCGGCGGATCAGCGAGCGGTCGGTCGTCGCCGAATTCACGGGCAGCCCGCGCTGGTTCGAGCGGATCACCATGTACGGCTACGGCCAGTTCCGGTACAACCTCACGAACAACGGGCAGGTCGTGTCCTACCAGGACCGCTCGGTCGGCGACGCCGCGAACGGCGCGCAGCCCGGCTTTTTCTACCGCCGCATCCGTTGGGTCGTGACCGGGCAGGTATCGGACCACGTGGCCTTTTTCCTCCAGCCGGACTTCGCGAGCAACGTCAGCGGCAACACCCACGTCGCGTCGCTGCGCGATGCCTACGGCGACTGGATCTTCGACAAGGCCAAGGAATACCGGCTGCGGATCGGGCTCCAGCGCGTCCCCTGCTCCTTCGACAACTGGCAGGCCAGCCGCGTCCGCTTCGCCATCGACCGCGCCGACGCCACGAACAGTTGCGCCCCGAGCGAGCGCGACATGGGCATCTCCTTCATGTACACGCCCAAGATCGCCCAAGCGCGCTACAAGCAGATGATCGACTACATGTACGGACCCGGCGACTACGGCGTGTTCATGATCCAGGTGGACAACGCGGCGGGCAACAACGTCGCCGAGAACAACAAGAACAAACGGGTCAGCGTCCGCCTGTCTTGGCCCTGGGAGTTGCCCGGCGGCCGTCTGGTGGAGACCGGCATGAACGCCGGCTACGGCACCTGGCAGGTCAGCATGGGCACGCCGAACAGCGGCACGACGCTCTATTCGGTCAACTCCGCCGCCTGCGTCGGGGCCACCGCGGCGGCCTTCGCCAGCATGGGCTGCACCCAGTCCCGCAACTACCTGGACGAGCGGATCAACTGGTATATCTACATGCCGCCCCAGCCCTGGGGCTTCATCGCGGAGTGGGTCGTCGGCCGGGCCCCGAACCGGGACGGGCGCGGCGTCGTCAACGTCAACGCCTTCAACGGCGGCTACCTCCAGGTGCACTATCAATGGAAGTACTCGGATGTGGGTCTGGCCAACTTCTACAACCGCTGGCAGATCTACAACGGAGGCCTCAAGTTCCAGACCGGCGCGCCCAGCGACCGCATGCAGGAGAACGAGACCGGCGTCGCCTGGCAGCCGGACCCGCAGTGGGAGTTCACGGTGGCCTACACCTTCACGAACCGGAACAGCTACAACATGGTCTATGCCGGAACACAGACCGCCACGACGCCGGGCCGCCAGGTGGACGCCTACGGCAACCTGCTGCGGTTTCAGGTCAACTGGTTCTGGAACTGAGCCGAGACGAGGCCGGCATGGCACGACGAACGTCTCGTCAGCTCAATCTGCTCCGCCTCAGCCTTGGCCTGAATCTGGTCCTGCTCGCCACCTTCCTGGCCGGGTGGCTTGGACCCAACGTCAGGACGTCCTTCAATCCCGAGGTGGATCGGCCAGCCATCGCCGAGAGCGCGCGCGTGCACCCGCTGGCCGCGGTCATCGGGTCGGTGACGCTGGGCGAGCGGGTCTTCGTCGCGCCCGGCGCCTCGGTGCGGGGGGATGAAGGGCAGAACATCGTCGTCGGGGACGACAGCAACGTCCAGGACGGCGTCGTCATCCACGGGCTGGAAACCTTCGATGGCGGACGGGAACTGCTGGAGAACGAGGTGGAGGTCGGAGGCCGGCGGTATTCCGTCTACGTGGGCCGGCGCGTGTCGCTGGCCCACCAGGCGCAAGTCCACGGCCCGGCTTGCGTGGGAAGCGACACCTTCGTCGGCATGCAGGCTTTGGTCTTCCGGGCCAGGCTCGGCGACCACGTCGTGGTGGAGCCGGGGGCGAAGATCGTCGGGGTGACCATCCCCTCCCATCGCTACGTGCCGGCCCTCTCGCTCATCACGAGGCAGGAGGACGCGGACGCGCTCCCCCGCATCGATGGGGACTACCCCTACCGGAACCTGAACGCGGCCGTCGTCAGGGTGAACCGGCAGTTCGCCGACCCGGGCGCGGGACGCGCCGCGGAGGAGGCTACCGCGGTTGAAGGCCCCGGGCCGGACCGGACCGAGGAGCCGGTGAACGTGTGCTCAGGACCCGGCTCACGTCCACGATAACCACGTTATTCTCATCCGGATACCTCCAGGCAAACCCGGTCCGGTCGGGGTCCACCACGGCGTCCGGCGGCTCGTAGGCGATCGCGAAGCCGCCCCTGACGATCGGCAGGAGCGGATGGTCCCGCGCATCCATGTCGACCGCAACCGCCTCCTCGGCGGGGGCCGCATAGGGCCGGATCCGGTAATTGGCCATGACGAACAGGAGAACGCCCCCCTGGAGGAACATTCCCCCCGACGTCACGGTCTGCTGCCCGGTCACCTCTCCCGAGGCCCGGTAAAAGGTGACGATCTCGTGCGGGGAGGCCTTCGCAAAGGCGTCGGCGAGGTAGGGCGCCAGGCGCCGGACCTCGTCGGACGTGAAGGCCGGCACCGGCGCGATCGGATTGGTCGCCGTCGTCAGGGTGCCCGGCTCCTTCGTGACCCGAACCCCGGCCAGGAGCAAGGCGAGGTCCTCCACCGTGAGTTTGGCCGGGTGGGAGTGCAGCACCTCGGCCCGGCCGTCTGCTTCCAGCCTGATCGAGAGGGTCGCGTCCTGAAACAGGACCCTAGGAGGCGGGGCGACGGCGCAGCCTGCAAGGATCAGGGCGATGAGGCTCAGGGAGAGGGGCGGGGCCGAGGGGGGTGTCGGAGTAGTCGGCAGCGGGCCGTGCCTCCTGCTCATGCTCTCTCCACAGGTGTAACCATCACGGCCTGCGTGCCCCCTCCCCGGCGCCGGGGGCGCGCGGGCGCGGCTCGCTGGGGAACAGCTTGGCCAAGTCGACGATCACCAGCTTGGATTCGTCCATGTACCGCTCGTAGCCGTCCTTGCCCCTGAGCCGCTCGTTGGGGACCCAGGCCACGGCCGGGCTGAAACCGGCGCGGTACTGGTACCGCGCGATCGGCAGCATCGGCGTGTCCCTCGTTTCCACCTCGTACGTCGTCTCGTAGATCTTGGAGCTGGGGGAGGTATGCCAGTTCGCGAGGAACACGTACAGCTTCCCCCCGCGCACGAAGACCCCGCCGGAGGTGATCAGGTTACCCTGGGTCGGCGAGGGCATCGTGAGCCAGAAGGTCGCCATGTCCTTGGGCGAGGCCTTTCGCAGGGCTTCGCTCAGGTACATCGCCAGTTCCTTCACCTGCTTCGGGGTGAAGGCCGGGGTGCCCGGGGGCTCCCCGGTCACGACGCGCGCGACCTCGCCGGCCAGGATATTGCGCTCCTTCACCCAGACGCCGTCGAGGATCATCTCCAGGCGCTCGGGGGCGATCAGGACGGGATGGTCGTGCCCGGCTCCCGCCGCGACCGGATCGTAATCGATCCAGATCGAGTCGAGCCGGTCTTCGTAGACGACGATGGGCGGTGGCTCATGGACACAGCCGGCGGCTGCTCCACCCAGCACGAGACCGAACAGTGCAACGATGACCGTACGGGTCATGGAAGCGTCTCCGGTCAATCGTCGCAGTCCCCCTCTCCGAGGCTCACCGTTGCGCAGACGCCACGGGACCGGCCGGGCCATTCTGGCCCACTGCCACCTGAAGCCGTTGCAGATTCTTGGCGACCTCCACAGCAGGCAGCGGATAGACACCGGCCTTCACGACGACCTCCTGCCCCTCACGGCTGTTGATGAACTTCAAGAACTCGACCTCCTCGGGATCCTGCCGGTCCCCGGGGCTCAGGTTCGCGTAGAGGTACAGGGTGCGCCGCAGGGGATAGCTGCCCTTCGCCGTGCTCTCCGCGCTGGGTACCACATAGGGTTGGCCAGGCTTCTCGGCCAGCGGCACCATCCGAACAAAGGACGTGTGGAACCCGACCCCCGCATAGCCGATGCCGAGGGGGTCCTTGCTGATCGCCAGGACCAGTGAGGCCGACCCGGGCTGCTCCACCACCTCGTCGCGAAACTCGCCGCCGAGCAGGGCCTCCTCCTTGAAGAAGGAGCGGGTCCCCGACTGCTTGTCGCGGCCGTAGAGGTGGATGGGCTGCTGCGCCCACAGGGGCACGCCGACCTCGCCCCACGTGGTCGGGGCCCGGCCCCCGCCCCGGCGCCGGTCGCGGCCGAAGATCGCATCCACCTGCTCCAGAGTCAAGCCCTGGATCGGGTTGTCCTTGTTCACGTAGACCGCCACCGCGTCAAGGGCGATCGGAACCTCCACCGGATCGTAGCCGTGGCGCGAACGGAAGCTGGCCCGCTCCTCATCCGTCAGCCGTCGCGACGAGGCCAGCATCGCCACCTTCCCCGAGGCCTGGGGTCCCTGATAGTAGCCGTCGCCGCGGCGAATCTGGGCCTGGTCGCTGGTGAACTGGAGCAGGGCCTTCTCGGTCCCGCCGCCCAGCACGCCGATCTTCGCCTCCGGGTAGCGCTGCTTGAACGCCAGCGCAAGCTTCAACACGAGCGGCTGCATCGTGTCGGACCCCGCGATGACGAAGTTACCGGCGACTCGCCCCTGTTGGGCATAGGCCGGCAGCGCGACGTCCACCTCGGGCCGGTTCGTGGCGACGGGATGCTCGGCGCCGGCCATGGCGGCCATACCGAGGCAGGCAAGTCCGCCCAGCAGCGATCCCAGCCTGCCCGTCCGTCCCATCCTCCTCGTCGGTTCCTTGTCCATCGTCACGCCTCCAGGATAGGGGTTGGCCATGCACTCCTCCAGTCCGCCTGGCACACCCTACCTCCGCCCGATTGCCGATGCCTTACCACCCGATCAAAAGGTTGTAAATTCCTACGCCGATCGACCTCGATCAGTGGTGCTTGTTCCATCGCTTGTAGAAGCCGGGAAAGAGGATTTCCGCACAGGACGGACAGAGGTCCTGGCGAAAGTTCGCTTGCAAATGCTCGCACACCAGGTCCTCCAGCTCCCTCCACCGCCCCCGCGCGTCCCGCACCTTCTGGCAGCTTGAACAGAGGGGCAGCAACCCCTTCAACGTCTTGACCTTGGCCAGCGCTCCCTGCAACGCTTCGACGAGCCGCTCGCGCTCCGCTTCCGCTCGCTTCCTGACAAGCAACTGGCCGATCTGGCTTCCGACGGAGTCGAGCATCTTGAGGAGCTCCGCGTCCGGCGGCCGCGGCTCGCGGCTCGCCAGATCGAACACCCCGAGGACTTGGTCGTCGCACCGGACCGGGAACGCCAGTGCGCCGTGCAGGCGGTCCGATACGACGACGGCGCCCTGGACCGGGCTCTCATCGGCGTGGACATCCGGCACCCAGGCGGGCCGACCGGTCGTCCAGACGTGCCCCGGCAACCCCGCGCCGGGCGGACGGGTCGCCTGCCGACCGGCCCCGTCGAGAACCGGTTCCCCGTCGTTTCCCCGCCACCACAGGACCTCGCACCGCAGCAGGCCGGCCGCCGCGTCCACCGCCCAGTAGGCTCCGAGATCCCAATCCAGGCCGTCGCACAGGACCCGGAGCACCCGCCCGATCGTATCGGCCATGCCCGCCGACTCCGCCAGGATGCCGGTCACGGCGTACTGCACCGCCAGCCGCCGTTCGGCGACCTTCCGCTCGGTGATGTCCCGTCGCACGATCACCCCGCCCCGGGACCGGCCTTCGTCGTCGATGATGGGCCGCCCGCTGACGAGCGCCCACTTTCCCTCGGGCACTCCGTCGTTCCGGACGAAGACCTCGACGTTGTCCACGGATTCGCCGCGCACGGCCCGCATCAGCGGCAGCGCCTCCGCCGGATAGGGCGTGCGCCGGTCGGGCAAGTACAACCCGTAATGGGCGGGCCACTCGCGGAAGGGCAGGCCGTTCATCGGCAGGCCCCCGTGCTGATCCTCCGCCCCCCGGTTGAACAGGACCAGCCTCCCCGCCTCGTCGGCCACGATCACCCCGTCCGCGACGCTGTCCAGGACGGCGCGCAGGAGCCGGCTCTGCTCCTTCAGCGCCTGCTCCATTTCCTTCCGTTCCGTAATGTCCGCGGCGATCCCGACGATGCGGACGAGCTCGCCGCGCTCGTCGAGGACGGGATAGCCATGGTCCCACACCCATCGCACGGAGCCGTCCGGCCTGACGATCCGATACTCCACGTGGCTCGCCGCCTCGCGGTAGCGCTGGATCGCGCCGAGCGCGCGCGGGCGGTCGTCCGGATGAATCGCCTCGATCCAGGCGGTCGGCGACGCACGGAGGCTCTCGCGCGTGCGACCCCAGAGCCGCTCATACGCCGGGCTGACGTAGAGCGTCTCGGTGACCGACGGACCGGCCATCCAGAACACCTCCTGCACGGTGTCGGCCATCTGGCGGAACCGGGCCTCGCTCTCCTGCAACGCCGCCTCGGCGCGCTTGCGCGAGACGAGAAGGATCGCGACGACCCACATGACGGCGATGCCGACGGCGCGGTTAGACGCGGACACCCACTGCGGCACCGCGCTCGCGGGCAGGACAAACCGCAGGATCACGAGCACGGTGCAGGTCGAAGCGAGCGCGATGGGGACCCAGCGGAAGGGAAGCCACGCGGTCAGGAGCAGCGGAACGAGGTAGAGCGCCCAGACGGAATACCCCTTTGGCAGGAGGAGGTCGAGGGCAAAGACGGACGGGGTCAACACCCCGATCATCCAGGCCGGCAGGCTTCGGCTCCGCCGTATCCGCTCCGCGACGCTCAGCGCCCCGCCCTCCGCCGATGAAGATCTATTGTGCCACGATGCGCTGCGAACATTGCGAGCGGCTCCAGGCGGGGTTACATCGGCGTTAATTCCACGCGCCAAACGCAGTCACATGATTAACGGAAAGCTTACGAGCCGTTGACCGGGCCGGAACAGCCGGGCGGTAGCGTTGGCGGCGAAGGCTCGGGCGGCGACATCCGGCAGACAACCGTGGAAGGAGCCATGACCGCCATGCTGGACACCATCATGCTGATCGGACTGACCGCCGCGCTGCTCGCGCCGCTGGCCCATGCGCTGGCGACGCTGCGCGGCCTGAAGGGCAAACGCCTCTATCCGATCCTTCGCACGCGGACCCGCCGGCCCGGGCCGGTCACGCCGATCGCAGGTCTTGCGACCGGACGAAACGGACGCGGCGGCTGATGGCGGTGCGGTCCGTCGTCCGATGGAAGCGGTCCAACCCCAGGGAGGCACGACGATGGTCACGGTCAAGCACCTGATGAAGCAGGAACTGGTGTGGGTGGAAGCGGGCACCTCGGTCCACGACGCGGCGCGTCTCATGGGCGAGCACCGGATCGGTAGCCTGTTCGTCGAGCGTCGCGGCGAGATCGTCGGGATCGTCACCGAGCCGGACATCGTCCGGAAGGTCGTCGGCGCCAGCCAGGCGCCCTACTTCGTCCCGGTCGAGGAGATCATGAGCAGCCCGGTCATCGGCATCGAGCAGGGACGGCCGATCACCGAGGCGGCGGACCTGATGGAGCGGCACGGGACCCGCCACCTCGCCGTCACCAAGGCCGGCGAGATTATCGGCGTGCTCTCGGTGCGCGACCTGCTCCACCCGGTCTCGCTGGATGAGTTTTGAGGAAGACATGCGGACGCACCCCTCCGAATCGCCCGCCGCGACGCTTCCCTGGCAACGCCACGCGCTGCCCGCCTGGGGGACCAGGCTGCTCGCGACGGACCCGACGCTCCTGTGGACGAGGGGCATCAAGCTGGTGCTCAGCTTGATGATTCTGGCCATCCTGGCCGCGCTGGCCGGCGGGGCGATCAAGACGCTCACCGAGGTCCGGCTGCTCCTCGACCGCCCGGTCGAGGAGGCGCTCCGCCGGATCATCGTGGACACGCTGATTCTCCTGGCGGTCGTCGAATTGTTCAAGACGACGGTCACCTACTTCTCGGAGGGCCGCGTGAAGGTGACCTTCATCGTGGATACGATCCTGGTCGTGATGCTGACCGAGGTCATCTCGCAGTGGTTCAAGGGCGGGGAGCTGACGCACCTGGCGGTGCTGGGCGGCATTCTGCTGACCCTCGGCGTCATGCGGGTCTTGGCCGTGCGGTGCTCCCCCACCAACGGCGATCCGTGAGGACTGCCCCGCGAAATTAACCGTGCGGCAACCGGACGTTAACGCCCGCGACATACCGACGCGATAGACTTCATCCCGAAAGGAGGTGATCGAGATGCCACAGCCCCCCGTTACGCAGGATCGCCGGACGGCGTGGTGCCGAGGCGCGGCGGCGGATCACGACCGCACCGACCCGCGCCGGGCGCAGGCGCTCCGTCGCGCGCTCGACGAGGCCCTGTTCCGCGCCATCCACCGGGAGGTCGCCCGCGCCATCGGGTAACCTGCCGCCCCTTGCCTCCGCGGGCGCGCGCCCGTCGGGGCGTCCCCGCGGAAGAAGCGTCGCTCATGACAACGGACCATCCTCGCCAGGAAGCCCTCGTGCTGGACGCCCTCGGTCGAACGAAGTTCCTGACGATCGAGGAACTGGCCGCTGCCGCGGCTGAACTGAGGTGGAACGCACTCCTCCAGGCGGTGGATTCGCTCAGCCGGCGGGGCGATATCGTCCTTCGCCGCCAAGGCTTTTCATACCAACTGTCGGCCATCCGCCCCGCGTCAACGGCCGGGGCGCCGGAGTTGACATACCCTTCACGCCTCACCGATGTTCCCGCGTCGCGAACGGGCGGGAGTTGAGGAGGAAGACCGAATGAACGCTGTTCTCGTCAGGGGGTTGGTCGGCACGCTGATTGTCTCGGGGATGGTCGCGTGGACCACGCTCGCCTCTCGCGTCTCTCGATCGGCGGAGCCCTCGCTGATCAGGATCGACGGATCGAGCACGGTCTATCCGCCCACCGAGGCCGTTGCCGAGGAGTTTCAAAAAGCCGCACGGGGCGGCACCAGAGTCGTCGTCGGCATCTCCGGCACAGGGGGCGGGTTCAAGAAATTCTGCCGGGGAGAAACGGACATTTCGGATGCCTCCCGCCCGATCCTGAAGGAGGAAGCCGACCTCTGCCGCAAGAACGGGATCCGGTACTACGAGCTGCCCATCGCCTTCGACGCCCTCACCGTCGCCGTCAGTCCCCACAACACCTGGGTCACCTCGCTCACCGTCGCCGAGCTCAAGGCTATGTGGGAGCCGGCGGCCCAGGCTCGGATCACCAGGTGGAACCAGGTGCGCCCGGATTGGCCCGACGTGCCGCTGGCGCTGTTCGGCGCCGGCTCCGATTCGGGGACCTTCGACTACTTCACCGAAGCCGTCGTGGGCAAAGCCAAGGCCAGCCGGGGCGATTACACGGCCAGCGAGGACGACAACGTGCTGGTCCAGGGCATCGAAAGCAACAAGCACGCGCTCGGGTATATTCCCTTCGCCTATTATGCCGCCCACGCGGGCAGGCTCAAGGCCGTGGCCATCGACGCAGGCCAGGGACCGGTCCTGCCGAGCCTCGAGAACGTGACCAAGGGCCGCTACCACCCCCTCTCTCGTCCTCTGTTCATCTACGTGAAAGAGGCGGCCGCCACGCGTCCGGAGGTCAGGGCCTTCGTCGAATACTACCTGACGCAGGGCCCCAAGCTGATCGCGGAGGTGGGCTATCTCCCCCTGCCGGACCGCGCGTACAAGATGGGGCTCGACCGATTCCGAAGCGGCCGGCTCGGCAGCGGCTTCAGCGGGGTCCCCGAAGTGGACTTGCCGGTAGAGGAGATCCTCAACCGTCCCCCGAAGCTCTAGCAGGTTGCGGAAAAACCGTTTTGCGCCGCCTGGAATACCCGAGGAGACGGCGTCACCGAGCAGAATGTTCAAACAGGCCGTCCAGCCAGGCTGCCTGCCCGTCGGCAGGCAGGCGGCGAGCGAAGAGGCGAGGCGTACTCTTTGCCGTCCGTTGAGCCTCCGAGCGACGCGAGCACGCCGCTGGTGGACGTTTTCAATATCCGGCTGCTGTGGCGTCCCACAAGTTCGTGGCCTCGTCATGCCGGCGGAAGTTTACCCCGGACATGTTCAATCCGGGGCCGGTATCCAGGATCCTTCTACGTCCCTGGATTCCGGCTCACGGCCGCTCAGCGGCCTTGGCCGGAAGGACAAAAGGAATTTCCGGGACACGGCGCTCGCGCAATCCCGCGCGATGGAGGGTTGACTCGTTGCTCGCCGTGCGGGAATCGGCAGGAACACGAGAGGTCCGCGTCGAGACACCGGCGTCGGTGGCCCGGCGCCGCCGGGTTCGCGAGCGCGTGATCGAAGGCGCCTTGCGCCTCGCGGCGTCGGTCTCCATCGCGACGACGGTGGCGATCATCGTCGTGCTCCTGTACGAATCGCTCGGCTTTTTCCAGACGGTCCCGCTCCACTCGTTCATGACCGATACCCTGTGGACCCCCCTGTTCGCCGACCCGCACTACGGCATCCTGCCGCTGCTGGCCGGCACGCTCGTTACCAGCAGCGTGGGGCTCCTCGTGGCGGTCCCCCTGGGCACGGTCGCCGCGATCTATCTGTCCGAGTTCGCCCCGGTGCGGCTGCGGGAGCTGGTCAAGCCCCTGCTGGAGCTCCTGGGCGCCATGCCGACCATCGTCTACGGCTACTTCGCCCTGCTGGTCGTCACCCCCTCCCTACAGATCATCCGGCCCGACCTCCCGGGCTTCAACATGCTCGGTCCCGGTCTGGTCATCGGCGTCATGATCATGCCGTTCGTCATCTCGCTGAGCGAGGACGCGATGCGCGCGGTCCCGATGGCCCTCCGGGAAGGCTCCTACGCGATGGGCGCCACCCGCCTGCAGACCGCCCTGCGGGTCGTGGTGCCGGCAGCCCTGTCCGGCCTGGTCGCGGCCTACGTCCTGGGGGTCTCGCGCGCGGTCGGCGAGACGATGGTGGTGGCGATCGCGGCCGGGCAGAACCCGCGCCTGACGTGGAATCCGATGGAGCCGGCCGCGACCATCACAGCCTATATCGTCCAGGTCGCGCTCGGCGACCTGCCGCACGGAAGCCTCGGCTACCGGAGCATCTTCGCGGCGGGGCTGGTCCTCGCGCTCCTGACCCTGCTCTTCAACATCCTGGGCCATCTGCTGCGCAACCGGTTCCGCGAGGTCTATTGATGCCGCCCCCCGCGTCAGCGCCGCCCCGACGGTCCCCGCTCCGGCGCAGGCTCGCCGAACGGGCCTTCATCGCCCTGGGACTGTGCGCCCTCGCTGTGGGAGTCTTCACGCTGGTGCTGCTGTTCGGCCGGCTCGTGGTGGACGGGATCGCCCGGCTCGACTGGCAATTCCTGACCTCCTACCCCTCCCGCCGCGCCCCCCAGGCGGGGATCCTCCCCGCCTGGGTGGGGTCCGGCCTGGCCATGCTGCTCACGGCGCTCATCGGCGTCCCGCTCGGCGTAGCGGCGGGGGTCTACCTGGAGGAGTACGCCGGGAAAACTTGGCTGACGCACGTGATCGAGGTGGCGGTGACGAACCTGGCCGGCGTCCCGTCGGTCATCTACGGGCTGCTGGCGTTGGGCCTGTTCGTGCACGTCCTCGGACTGGGCGAAAGCCTCCTCGCGGCCGGCCTGACGCTCGCCCTGCTCATCCTGCCGATCGTCATCGTGGCGACGCGCGAGGCCATCCGGGCCATCCCGGTGGAGGTCCGGGAGGCCGCCTATGCCCTGGGCGCGACCCGATGGCAGACCGTCTCGCACCACGTCCTACCCTACTCCACGGCGGGGATCCTGACCGGGGTGATCCTGGCGTTGAGCCGCGCCATCGGCGAGACCGCTCCGGTCATCACGATCGGGGCCCTGACCTTCATCGCGTTTCTGCCGCCGGCTCCGCTCACCGCGGACCCGCCGTTTGTGTCGTTCGAATGGCTGTTCTCGCCGTTCACCGTGCTGCCGATCCAGATGTTCACGTGGGTGTCGCGGCCCGGCACGGAGTTTCTGGCGAATGCGGCGGCGGCGGGGATCGTCCTGGTCGTGATGACCCTGGTCATGAACGGGGCGGCGATCTGGCTGCGCCACCGCATGCGCCGGCGGATTCACTGGTAGGCGGACGGGCATGCACACGGGCACGCCGGATGACCTGCCGGAGACGCTCAAGGCGGAGACCCGCGCGCTGAGCTTCTCCTACGACCGCCGCCCGACGCTGCACGCCATCACGATGCCGATCGCCGAGTGCCGGATCACGGCCCTGATCGGCCCGTCCGGTTGCGGCAAGTCTACCTTCCTGCGATGCTTCAATCGCCTGCACGACCTCTACGCCGGGAACGGCTACGGCGGGGAAATCATCCTGTACCCGGACAAGCGCAACATCCTGTCTCCCGACGTGGACCCCATCGACGTGCGGATGCGGATCGCGATGGTGTTCCAGAAGCCCAACCCGTTTCCCAAGTCGATCTACGAGAACGTGGCCTACGGCCTCCGGGTCCGGGGCGTGACGGCGCGGAGCCTGCTGGACGACAAGGTGGAGCAGGCGTTGCGGAGCGCGGCGCTGTGGGACGAGGTCAAGGACCGGCTGGCGGCGCGGGCGTTCTCCTTGTCCGGCGGCCAGCAGCAACGGCTCTGCATCGCGCGGGCCCTCGCGACGGACCCGGAGATGCTGCTGCTCGACGAGCCGACCTCCGCGCTCGATCCGATCGCGACGGCCAGCATCGAGGAACTGCTGCTGACCCTGAAGCAGCGGGTGACCATCCTGATCGTGACGCACAACATGCAGCAGGCCGCGCGGGTGTCCGATTGGGCGGCCTTCATGTACCTCGGCGAGCTGGTGGAGTTCGGCGCGACTCAGCGCCTGTTCACGAACCCGAGCCGGAAGCAGACCGAGGACTACATCACCGGCCGGTTCGGCTGAGCGCGGGCGGGAACCGCCGCCCGGGGCCCCGAGCGGATCACCGGAGACCGACCATCGGGAGCGAGCCTATGCAACGCCATTTCGACGAGGAGCTGGGCGAGCTGAAGAAGAAGCTGCTGCGCATGGCGGCCCTCGCGGAGGATCAGATCACCAAGGCACTCTCCGCGCTGGTCTCCCGGGACTCCGGCCTCGCCGGACGGGTGATCGAACGGGACCACGAGGTCAACGCGCTGGACGTCGAGATCGACGAGGATTGCATCAGGCTCCTGGCCTTGCACCAGCCGACGGCGGGAGACCTCCGATTCATCACGACCGCGATGAAGATCGCCACGGAACTCGAGCGCATCAGCGACCTGGCCGAGAACGTCTGCGAGCGCGCAATCGAGCTGAACGAGGAGCCCCAACTCAAGCCCTACCTCGACATTCCCCGCATGGGCGACTGGGCGCTCACGATGGTCAAGGAGAGCATCGACGCCTTCGTGCGGGCGGACGCCGGCCTGGCGCGCAAGGTCCTGAAGGACGACGACTTCGTGGACGACCTCATGCACCAATTGTTCCGGGAGCTCCTGTCCTTCATGCTGGAGGACCCCCGGACGACCTCCCGCTCGATCCGGCTGACCTTCGTCGCCAAGTACCTGGAGCGCATCGCCGACCATGCGACCAACGTCGCCGAGCTCGTGGTCTACATGGTGGAAGGCAAGATCATCCGGCACACCGCGCCCTGACGCCGTTCGGACCGCTTGCGGAGCCGATTGACTTGGCCGGGCCCTCCCTCTAAGCTCCCCCCATGGCGCGACTCGCCGTCCTCGACATCGGCACCAACTCGATCCACCTCGTCCTGGCGGAGGTCCAGCCCGACGGCGCCTACAAGATCCTCGACCGCTTCAAGGACATGACCCGCCTCGGCGACGGCGCCTTCAAGACGCACCGGCTGACGGAGGCTGCCATGGCGCGGGGGCTGGAGGTCGTCCGCACGCTGGCCCTGCTCGCTCGCAACAAGGGCTACGACCGCATCGAGGCGGTCGCGACCAGCGCGGTCCGGGAGACCGTCAACGGCGGCGAGTTCATCGAGGCAGTGGCCCGGCAGACCGGCCTGACCGTCCGCGTCGTGACCGGGGAGGAGGAGGCCCGGCTCATCTACCTGGGCGTCCGGCACAGCATGGACCTGTCCCGCCGGCCGATCATGGTGGTGGACGTGGGCGGCGGCTCCGTGGAGTTGATCGTCGGCAACCGGGATGCCATGATACGGGGCCAGAGCCTCAAGCTCGGCGCCATCCGGCTGAAGGACCTCTACCTCCGGAAGGACCCGCCGAGCGGGTCCATGCGGCGGGCCATGCAGGCGGCCATCGACGCGCAGCTCGACGAGGCCTTCCGGCGGATCAAGACGAAGACGTTCGACCGGCTCGTGGGCACCTCCGGCATGATCGCCAACCTGGCCGAGATCATTCACCTGCAACGCACGGGCCGCCCCCTGCCACAGGTCAACATGGCGACCGTGTCGCTCAAAGACGTCTCGGGCATCGAGCGGCGGCTCATGCGCGCTCCCTTCAAGGAGCGGCTCACGATCCCGGGGCTGGACCCCAAGCGCGTGGACACGCTCTACCCGGCCACGGCCGTCGTCCGCACGCTCATGGAGCGGACGGGGCAGGAACAGCTCACGCTCAGCGACAAGGCGATCCGCGAGGGCCTCATCTACGACTTCATCGAGCGCCACCGCGAGGGCATCAAGGCCGAGCAGGAGATCCCCAACGTCCGCCGCCGGAGCGTGCTGCACCTGGCGGAGGCCTGCCGCTATCCCAAGGCCCACTCGCACCACGTCGCGATGCTCGCGCTCCAACTTTTCGACCAGACCAAGCCGCTGCACGGGCTCGGCGAGCTGGAGCGGGAATGGCTCGACTACGCGGCGCTGCTGCACGACGTGGGCTACCTGATCAATTCGCGGCAGCACCACAAGCACGCCTACTACCTCATCAAGAACAGCGACCTCGCCGGACTGGCGGCGGAGGAGATCGAGATGATCGCCGCCGTCGCCCGCTACCACCGGCGCGCCCTGCCCCGCGACGCCCACGAGCAGACCCGGGACCTCTCGCCGCGCCGGCGCCGCGTGCTGGAGATCCTGAGCGCGCTGCTGCGGATCGCCGACGGGCTGGACCGCAGCCAGTTCTCGGTGATTCAAGGCCTGCGGGTGCGGCTCGGCCGTCCGGTGACGGTGACGCTCCAGACCGCCGGCGACCCGGAGCTGGAAGTCTGGGCCGCGCGCAACCGCGCCGATCTGTTCGAGAGGGTCCTCAAGCGCCGCGTGCAGTTCGCCGTCCAGCGCCAGGGAGCCCGCTCATGAGCCAGGCCCGCATCACCTTCGACCAACCCCACCCCTATCCCGGCAAGCTGATCATCGTCGAGGGCATCGACGGGTCTGGCAAGAGCACCCAGTTGCTGCTGCTCCAGAAATGGCTCGCGGCCAAGGGCTTCAGCGTCTTCTTCACCGAATGGAACTCCTCCGAGCTCGTCCGCGAGACGACCCGCCGCGGGAAGAAGAGTAAGGCGCTCACGCCGACGACCTTCAGCCTGCTGCACGCGACGGACTTCGCCAGCCGTCTGTACCACGACATCCTGCCGCCGCTGAAGGCCGGGATGCTGGTCTTGGCCGACCGCTACGCCTACACGGCCTTCGCCCGCGACGCCGTGCGCGGCGTCTCCCGCGACTGGGTGCGGAAGGTCTACAACTTCGCCGTCCGGCCCGACCTGGCCTTCTACTTCCGGGTGCCCATCGAGGTAGCGATCGACCGCCTCTTGGGCGGCACGCGCGCCCAGCTCAAGTACTACGAGGCCGGCATGGACATGGGGCTGAGCCAGGACCAGACGGAGAGCTTCCGGATCTTCCAGGGCCGGATCCTGGCGGAGTACGACAAGATGGTGGACGAGTACGGGCTCATCCCGATGGACGCGACCAAGACGATCGAGGAGCAGCAGGAGCACATGCGCCGGGTGGTGGCCAAGGCGCTGGAGCACTACCGCCCCAAGCGAGGCACGCATGGAAAACGCGCGTCGGTATTTTGGCGACGGTTTGCCGTACCTCAATCTGAGTGACCTCAAGGGCAGGCTGATCGCGATCGAGGGGACCGACGGCGTCGGCCGCTCGACCCACATCGAGATGCTTCAGGAATGGCTGGAGGTGCAGGGCTACGGCGTCGTCACGACCGGCTGGACGCGCTCCAACCTCATGTCCAAGACGATCGAGATGGCCAAGCAGGGCAACATCCTCGACCGCTGGTCCTTCAGCCTGCTCTACGCGACGGACTTCGCCGACCGGCTGGAGCATCAGATCATCCCGGCCCTGCGCTCGGGGTTCATCGTCCTGGCCGACCGCTACATCTACACGGCCTTCGCCCGCGACACGGTGCGCAGCGGCGACCGGCAGTGGATCAGGAACGTCTTCGGCTTCGCCGTCGTCCCCGACCTGGTCTGCTACCTGCGGATCGACGTGGACACGCTCGTCCTGCGCGTGATCGAGACGAAGGGCATGAACTTCTGGGAGTCGGGGATGGACATGAGGCTCGGCGGGGACCTCTACGACAGCTTCAAGAAGTACCAGGGGCTGCTGATCGAGGAGTTCGACAAGATGGCCGAGGAGTTCGGCTTCGAGGTGGTGGACGCGCGCAAGACGCCGGAGGAGATCCAGGACGCGCTGCGCGCGAAGATCGCCCCGCTCCTCGCCAACGGCGAGGCCGCGGCGAAGCCCGCGTCCGCCCTCGAGGAGCAGACGCCCGGCTAGCCGCCGAGCCGGCGCAGCGGGCCGGGGCCCAGCCACCAGGCCAACTGGCCCCGTCCCGCCTTGGGCACCCCTTCGAAACGGATCAGGCCGCCGCCCGCTTTCTTGAGAAAGAGCCCGGCGACCGGCTTGCCGAACAGCATCACGCCAGCCGCCTCGCCGAGATGCGGCTCGTGGCCGACGCACAGCACGCAGGCCTTCTCCGGCATCGCGGCCAGGACACCCAGCAGCTTCTCCGGCGGGGCCTCGGGCCGCAGCTCCGCGCAGACCTTGATCTCGGCCTTGAGCCGCATCGCGTCGCGGAGGACCTCGGCCGTGTCCCGGGCGCGCAGGTAGGGACTCGACAGGATGTGGGTCGGGGCGACATCCAGCCAGAGGAGCCCCGCCGCCGCCTCCTTGGCCCGCGCCGCGCCCTTGGGCGTGAGCGGCCGCTCTGCGTCGTCACGTTCCCAGTCCTCCCGGTCCACCGCGATCCCGTGCCGAAACAAGACGCAGTCCATGGGGCCTCCAAGGCCGGTGATCCTAGCACAGCCGGCCGCCCGTCCCAAAGCGGTCGTATTGAGTCATCTAAAATCTTACCGAGAGACAGATCGTTGCGTCATTTGTAA
>NZ_CEFZDU010000002.1:0-138261 GCF_979578155.1 Candidatus Nitrospira neuquenensis
GTTTCCGGAGTCGCATTGTGATGGAACCTCGACCTGAACCAGAAGGGATTAAGACATTGCATACCTCCTAATACTAAGACAACCCTCTTCGATGGAACCTCGACCTGAACCAGAAGGGATTAAGACCCAGTCGGCAATCTGATCGAACTTAAGCTCGATTGCCCCCGATGGAACCTCGACCTGAACCAGAAGGGATTAAGACCGCTCAGGGCCAGGGCCATTCTCCAAATGGCCCATAGGATGGAACCTCGACCTGAACCAGAAGGGATTAAGACGACGGTTCCTGGAGAAATCCAGGAACCGTTGGTGACGGATGGAACCTCGACCTGAACCAGAAGGGATTAAGACATGGCTATCCCCGTCCGGTTATTTCCTCTATTTCCTGATGGAACCTCGACCTGAACCAGAAGGGATTAAGACTGCCAAGGTAGGTGTCCCTTGGCGAGGAGCTCGGATGGAACCTCGACCTGAACCAGAAGGGATTAAGACCTTCCAGGTTGTCCATACCTGGAAGGGACCGTCGATGGAACCTCGACCTGAACCAGAAGGGATTAAGACTTTAAGGCCTTCAACGGAGGGCGGTCTAGGAACCGGGATGGAACCTCGACCTGAACCAGAAGGGATTAAGACTCTCCTCAGCGGTCATATTTTGCCAGTCCTTGGTCGATGGAACCTCGACCTGAACCAGAAGGGATTAAGACGGCTCAGGGCCAGGGCCATTCTCCAAATGGCCCATGATGGAACCTCGACCTGAACCAGAAGGGATTAAGACAAAAGCCGACCAGCGCACCGTCGTGGTGCATCCGGTCGATGGAACCTCGACCTGAACCAGAAGGGATTAAGACAAAAGCCCGGGCGCATAGGCCCGGGTTAAGTCCATTGATGGAACCTCGACCTGAACCAGAAGGGATTAAGACCCAGGCTCCGCTGACAATTACAATGTTATCCATGACGATGGAACCTCGACCTGAACCAGAAGGGATTAAGACAGGATTCTTCCTGTTCCTGCGGCATCTACCTGGCGCGGATGGAACCTCGACCTGAACCAGAAGGGATTAAGACCCTGGCGGAATGCAGCCTTGGCCTCCACTTCTTTGGATGGAACCTCGACCTGAACCAGAAGGGATTAAGACGGTGGGATATCGAGGAACTGGTCGAGGACCAGTTCCGATGGAACCTCGACCTGAACCAGAAGGGATTAAGACGGTCCTAGTCTCGAAGGGCCCGTCCCCTTTGCGGGATGGAACCTCGACCTGAACCAGAAGGGATTAAGACCTCCGCCGGTGATCAGGATGTTATCCATCATTCCTGGATGGAACCTCGACCTGAACCAGAAGGGATTAAGACTTCCCGCAGCATTACATATGCACTTTTCTGCCCGGATGGAACCTCGACCTGAACCAGAAGGGATTAAGACGTGAGCCCCGACCGTGACGTCCAGTGAGACGCCACGGATGGAACCTCGACCTGAACCAGAAGGGATTAAGACTAAATACGGGCCCCAGACGTTGTAGTCATTCAAAATTGATGGAACCTCGACCTGAACCAGAAGGGATTAAGACACTCGCTCATCTGCGGTCATGTTCTGCCAATCCTTGGATGGAACCTCGACCTGAACCAGAAGGGATTAAGACGCCCCAGTGCGCCACGCATCCGCCGCGACTGCGCCGTAGATGGAACCTCGACCTGAACCAGAAGGGATTAAGACAGAAGCCAGGGCGCATAGGCCCGGGTCATGTCCATGGATGGAACCTCGACCTGAACCAGAAGGGATTAAGACAAGGTGGGCTCCGCCTGGCCCGCGCCAAGCAGAGGATGGAACCTCGACCTGAACCAGAAGGGATTAAGACCATGCTGAGGAACATGCCGTGAGCCGATTACTGGATGGAACCTCGACCTGAACCAGAAGGGATTAAGACTGCGGCCTGGAGGTCTAACCTCCGGGCTTCACGGATGGAACCTCGACCTGAACCAGAAGGGATTAAGACATTTTGAGAATGGCCCATAGCCCGACCCCGGCAAGCGATGGAACCTCGACCTGAACCAGAAGGGATTAAGACCTGGCCCGCGCCAAGCAGAGTCACGGACACTTTGTTGAGCGATGGAACCTCGACCTGAACCAGAAGGGATTAAGACATCAAGATGTTATCCATATCTATATCCTCCTTCGCTCCGATGGAACCTCGACCTGAACCAGAAGGGATTAAGACCTCCCCCAGTGATCAAGATGTTATCCATATCTATAGATGGAACCTCGACCTGAACCAGAAGGGATTAAGACCTCGTAGAGCAGCCCATCCTTCGCCATCGCGCCCCCGATGGAACCTCGACCTGAACCAGAAGGGATTAAGACAGGTGTCCCTTGGCGAGGAGCTCACGGTACTCTACGATGGAACCTCGACCTGAACCAGAAGGGATTAAGACCCATTGTGTGGTCCTTGTAGTGAGGGTTACATGATGGAACCTCGACCTGAACCAGAAGGGATTAAGACACTGGACGGGTCGTCACCGTGATAGCCGGTGTCCCGATGGAACCTCGACCTGAACCAGAAGGGATTAAGACCGCCGCGCATGCCTGCAATCGCACGCATTCGGCGCTGATGGAACCTCGACCTGAACCAGAAGGGATTAAGACCTTCATGATGGGGTTCATCTGTTCTCCCCTCCTGCACAGATGGAACCTCGACCTGAACCAGAAGGGATTAAGACCTGCATCGGATAGACAGCTCTTTTTCAAGAAGCCAGATGGAACCTCGACCTGAACCAGAAGGGATTAAGACCAGCACACCGAGGGCGCACCGACCACCTTGCTGGTCGATGGAACCTCGACCTGAACCAGAAGGGATTAAGACCCTAACGCATGGACCAAGTTGAGAATACAGAGAGATGGAACCTCGACCTGAACCAGAAGGGATTAACCCTGGTCCGAAAATAACGGTGCGGTCTTCGAGCTGGGCTCCAGCGGGTGGCGTGGCGAGCGGGCCCCCCGGCGCCCGCAGCGGACGGGGCGAAGAGCCACACGGCCGTCAACGAGCACGTTCATCACAGGCCCTTGCCGCGACAACTCCCGAACGGCCCCCCCACGGGGGGAGGGGTGAAGCGAGGACGACGGGGGTGATCGCCGCAACAGGACCCGCCGGAGTCCGTGGATGCGTTATCAAATATTTTCGGATCAGGATTAAGACTCCTCATCGTGGCGGCAGCGGTCGCACATGGCGTTGGAAGTGAGCGCCGCCGACCGCGGCACTCGGGCCGGGAAAGCGCAGGCCCGTTGGGCTGGTCTGTTGCCGTGCGGTAGGACTGCGGCCGCGAAGGGCGGCAGGATGCACCCATGCACGGAGTTGGCGCTGCACATTGGACCGTTGGTCCGTGATGCTGTGAGCACAAGGGAGCAGAATGAGCGAAACTTCCCCAACCGGGAAGCTCTCCAAGGGGAGAGCGGCGGTATGGGCTGGATGCGCAGGGATGCTCCGCCTGGAAAGCACGGTACGTGAAGCAGGTGGACTCCAACAAATCGTCGCCACTTAACCCGCATTAGTCATGGCGGTTCGTGACGAAATCGCGCCGTCGCGCGCGCGACGGGCGCGCGGAGCCGCGAAGCAGGAGGCGTGCAACGCGCCGCACGTTGACCGCCCGAGCGGCGAGCCCGCCCGCCGGCATGCGCCGAAGGCCGCAGGCCGGCTTGTCGCAGCCGCGAATCCGCGATGCCAGGAGAAGCGTTCAGGAATCAGGCGGGGTTAACAGCACGTCTCAAAAGTCTGCCGTCGGCTTCTTGCGGCGCTCGGAGGCTCGCCGTCCGTAACGGGGGCCGGTTTGAAGGCCGTCACCTCGAGCCCCAGCCGCTGAATCGCGCCGGATTCTCTTCTCCGCCCACCCCTGTCCTTCCCCGTCGGTTCCTGCGACAACGTTGCGGCAACGTTTCTCCACTTGAGTCGCTCCCGGAGCTGCGCTATTACGGGCTCAAGCCGTGCTGGATTCGCCCGGTACGACCCTGCTCATGATCCGAAAGGGGAGGCACGCATGACGGCTGGCGGCGCGCTCATCATCTCGGTCGGCGGAACGCCCGAGCCGATCATCTCCAGCGTTCGGGAGCACAGCCCGGCCGCGGTCGTGTTCTTTTGCTCGGCCCACAGCGTGGAATCGGTCGGGCCCATCAAGGAGCGGCTGCGGGAGATGGGAATCGCCCTGGACGATGCAAAGGTCCTCGTGGAGGACCCGCAGGACCTCACGCTCTGCTACGAGCGCGCGCTGCGATGCGCCGAGTTGGTGCTTGCCGGCGGGAGGGCCCCGGCTGATGTGGTCGTGGATTTCACCGGGGGCACCAAGGCCATGACGGCGGCGCTGGTGCTCGCGACGGTCGGCCGGGGGTTCAAGTTTTCCTATGTCGGGGGAACGGAAAGGACGAAGCGGGGCCAGGGCGTCGTGGTCACGGGAGCCGAGGCGATCGTCCAGCGGGGGGACCCCTTCGTGCTGTTCGCCGTCGAGGAGCGCAAGCGGCTGGCGGGATTCTTTCGGACCTTCCAATTCAAGGCCGCGCGAGAGGTGGTCGCCGCTCTCCGAGCGCGCTCGCTGAGCGGGCCCGATGCCTCGGCCTTCGACATGGTGGGTGAGGTCGCGAAGGGTTATGAATGTTGGGAACGGTTCGAGTACCGGGCGGCGCATGAGACGCTGGGCCGCTGCGCCGGAAAATGGGCGACCGCCGTCCGCGCCAATCCCGGCATCCGGTACGCCTCGGTGTTGCCGGGTCTCCAGGCCAACGTCGCCTGGCTCAAGCGGATTGACGAGGCGACGGGTGGCGGCGCCCGCTACGACGCGCTTTTGATCGCGGACTTCGTGGCCAACGCGGAGCGCCGTGCCCTGGAGGGCAGCTACGACGACGGGATCGTGCGGCTGTACCGGGCGCTGGAGCTGGGGGCGCAGGTGGCGATCCAGCGGCGATTGCGCTGCGGCACGGATCGGGTGCCGTTGAGCGCGGTGCCCGACCCTCTCCGCGACGAGTTCCGCCGGCGGTACCGGGAATCGCAACGAGGCTGCGTGGAGATCCCCATGGAGGCCGCCTACCGCCTGCTGGGGGCGCTGGGCGAGCCGGAGGGCAGGCGTTTTGAGGCCCATGAGGAAGCATTCAGGAAAGTGCAGTCCGCCCGGAACCATTCCTGGCTGGCGCACGGGATGACGCCCGGCACGGAGGGGGCGTTCAGGAGCCTGCGGGAGCTGGTCTGCACCCTGCTCGAGGTGCGGGAATCGGTTGCCTTCGTCGAGCTGGACGAGAGCTGAGGCGGGAGCCATGCGCCGTTTGTACCTCGTCGCCTACGACATCTGCGAGATGAAGCGGTTGAACCGCGTGCGCGAGCTGCTCAAGGGCTACAGCACCGGCGGGCAGAAGTCCGTCTATGAGTGCTGGTTCAGCCCGGCCGAGCTGACCGAGGTGACGGAAACCCTGCGGCGCCTGATCGTGCCGGAGGAGGATCGGGTGCATGTGGTGACGGTGGACGGCCGGAGCCGGCCCCACGTCCTGGGCGTCGCGGTCCCGCCGGCCGATCCGGCCTTCTTCTACTTCGGGTAGCGACATGGGCGGCACGGCCTACATCGACCGCAAGGAGGCGGAATTGAGGCTCGACGGCCGGGCCCTGGCCCTCTACGTGGACGGGGTGCGCGAGGGGACCCTGCCGCTGGTTCCTCTGGACCGGCTGGTGCTGGTGGGCAACGTGACCGTGCACGCGAACGTGCTGCACCGGTGCTGCGAGGACGGCGTGTCGGTGGTCTTCCTGTCCGGCAAGCGACAGAGCTATCGCGGGCGGCTGGTGGGCCGGCTGCACCGCCATGCCCGCCTGCGCGTCCGGCAGTACGCGGCACGGACGGGCCCGCTGGCCCTCGCCCTGGCGCGCGAATGGGTGGGCCGGAAGCTCCGCGAGCAGGACCGGTTCCTTCGGGCGGCCGCCGACGAGCGCCCCGGCCTGCGGACTCCGCTGCTCAAGGGCGCGGACGTCGTCGCGGGCGCGTCGGCCAAAGTGGCCGACGCGGTGTCGGTCGAGAGCCTGCGCGGCCTGGAAGGCGCGGCGGCGGCCGCCTACTTCGAGGCGCTGACGACGCTGTTTCCTGGGAGCCTGGGGTTCGAAGGGCGCGAACGCCGGCCTCCGCGGGACCCGGTGAACGCGCTCCTGTCCCTGACCTATACGTTGGTGCACTGGGAGTGGGTGCGGGAGTGCGAGCTGATCGGCCTGGATCCCCTCGTCGGCTTCTACCATGACCTCGACTACGGGCGGGAGTCGCTGGCCTGCGACCTCATGGAACCGACCAGACCGGCGGTGGACCGGTGGGTGTGGGAGCGGTTCCGGACGAGGGACTTTCAGGAGCGGGACTTCTCGTCGGAGGCCGAGCGGCCGGGCTGTTATCTCAAGAAGGACGCCCGCGGCCGCTACTACGAGGCCTACGAGGACTGGATGCGGCCGCGCCGTGCGCAGATGCGGGCGGAGGTCGAGGCCCTGGCGCGGAGGGTGGGGGATGGAGAGGACGCTGTATCTGTCGGAGAGCCGGAAGCTGCGGGTGATGCGTGACGGGCCGTCGGTGCTCGTCGAGCACCGGGGGCGGGCGCCGCAGCGCGTGCCCGCCCGCCTGATCCGACGCGTGCTCGTCGCGGGCAACGTCGCCCTGGACAGCGGCATGCTGGCGCTCTTCGCCGAGCGCGGAGTGCCCGTGACCCTGCTCGATCGCGAGGGGCGCGCCGTGGCCGTCGTCTTGGGCGTGGAGGACGGGGACCGGCAGCGTCGAGCCAGGCAGGCAAGCCTGGCGGAGGATCCCCGGCGGCGCGAGCGGGTCGCCGCGTGGCTGGCGGCCTGGGAGCGGGGGCGCCGGCTCGTGCTCGCCACCTGGCTGGACCCGGCGGTGACCGGCGTCTGGCGGCGGGAGGGGTGCCGTACGCGGGATTACGAGGCGGTCGTCTGTGCGGCGGCGCGGGTCCGCGGCGCGGCTCCGGCGCTGCGCGGGTTCTTCCGCGGGGCGGTCTTGGAGCTTGTGGCCGCCGAGGTGTCGGCCCAGGGATGGGACGCGCATACGGGCGTGCGGCACCGCGATCAACCGCTGGGCTTCGTGAAGGACTGCGCGACCGTCCTGCATCCCGATGCCGATCGCCTCTGGCTGGAATCGGCCGCCGGGGGCGCCTCCGGCGCGGCGGCGGCCGCCCTCTTCGAGGCGGGGCGCCGGCGGATCGAATCGTTGGCGCGGCGGTTGTTGAGCCAATACGCGCGCCTGGTCTGGGAGGGCTAGCGGCATGCGCTCCGCCTACCTGGTGTGTTATGACATCACCGACCCGTCGCGGCTGGCCCGCGTGTTGCGGCTGATGAAGGGGGAGGGCGTGCACTTGGAGTATTCGGTCTTTCTCTGCTCCCTGTCTTGGCCGGAGTTGCAGGCGCTCAAGGAGAGGCTGGCGGGCCTCATCGAGGCCGCCAGCGACGATGTGCGGATCTATCCGTTGCCCTCCGGTCCGGCGATCGAGGCCTTGGGGCTCGAGGACCGTGTCCCGGAGGGCGTCTCGCTCCACCTGCCGCGCGAGGCCCGTGCGGCGCCGGACGGGGCGGGCGCCGAGCCGGTCGGAGCCGCCTGATGGAGCCGTTGCCGTCGGTCGCGGGCCTGCCCTTCTCGTTCGGCCGGTTCACGGTCACGCTCGCGCCCGAGCAGCCGTTGCGCCTGCCGCCCTACGCGGGCGGCATGTTCCGCGGCGCGTTCGGCCTCGCGCTGCAGCGCGTCGTCTGCGTGACGAGGACCTTTGAGTGTGCGCCCTGCGCGCTCAGGGACCGCTGCATCTATCCCTACGTCTTCGAGACCCCTCCGCCCTCCTCCACCCGGGTCATGCGGAAGTATCCGGCCGCGCCGCACCCCTTCGTCCTGGAGCCGCCGGAACCGGGCGGAACCGTGCTGCCGGCCGGCCGTCCCTTCCCGGTGGGGCTGACGCTCGTCGGCAAGGCCCTGCGGTACCTTCCCCACTTCGTCTCCGCCTTCGAGCAGGCCGGGCAGGTCGGCCTCGGCTCGCGCCGCGTCCGTTGCGGGGTTCGGGCGGTGGAGGCCGGGCGGGACGGACGGCGTTGGACGCTGTACTCGGCGGAGGACCGTGTGTTCCGTGCCGCCGACCCCTTCGAGGAGCACCTGCGGCTGGAGCTCTCCGCGCCCGAGCGCGACGGCGAGCCCGGCGCGCCGAGTCGGGTGAGCCTGACGTTGCTGACCCCGCTCCGGATCGTGTACGAGGAGCGGTTGTCCGGCGACCTCCCCTTCCATGTCCTCATCCGCAGCCTGCTGAGACGGCTGGCCCACCTGTCCTATTTCCACTGCGGGGGCGACCCTCGGACCGTGGCCTTTCGCGACTGGATCGCGTCGGCCCGGGGGGTGCGGGTGGCCGAGCACGCGCTCGCATGGCGGGATTGGGAACGGTACTCCTCACGCCAGCAGACGACCATGACGTTGGGCGGACTCGTCGGAACGGTGACCTATGCGGGGCATCTGGCCCCCTTTCTTCCCCTCCTCCGCCTCGGCCAGGTGATCCATGCCGGCAAGGGCACGAGCTTCGGGCTCGGCCGGTATCGGCTGGCCGAGGACGGCTCGTCGGCGGGTGGCGCGGAACCGGCCGGCTGAGGCCGGGAGGCCGGCGGCTTACCGGCCCAGGGCCCGGCCGCCCTGGAGGATGAAGGGCGCCCACAGCTCGACGGGGGCCTCGCCCTGGTAGCGCGCGCGCAGGGCCGCGATCGTCTCCAACTGCGCCTGGCGCAACGCGTCCGCGGGCGGCAGCTTGTGCAGGTTCTGGTAGAACGCCTTCATCTGATCGGCGGTGACCTCGTCCGCGACCGGCCAGAGGCTCATCAGGAGCGTCTGCGCGCCGGCCAGCGCGAAGGCGCGGCGCAGGCCGAAGACCCCTTCCCCGTTCTTGACCTCGCCCACGCCGGTGTTGCAGGCGGAGAGGACCACGAGCTCCGTCCCGTAGAGGTCCATCCCCGTGATCTCCAGGGCGGTGAGAATTCCGTCGTCGCCCTCGGTGATCTCCGCGGCATGGTTCGCGCCGGCCAGGGCGAGGCCCGAGCGGACCAGCGGGTTTTCCCGCCGTCGGGCGGGCGCGCGCCCCTCCACGGTGAGGTCCCGCGCGAAGAACCCGCCGCGGGTGTCCGCGGGGAAGTCCTGTGCCTCGTCGGCGAGGAAGAAGCCGTGCGTCGCCAAATGCAGGATGCGCGGGCTGCGCGTCCGCTTGACCGCGGTCTCGGTGGCGCGCTCGCCTTCCAGCACCAGTTTGCGGCCCGTGCGATCCGCGACCAGGGGGGGAATCTCGGCGGCCTCGCGTTCCGTCCCGGGCAGCGGCTGGAATTGCCCGCCGAAGTCCCGCGAGCGCAGGGCGCCGTCCCCGCCGCTCGACGCCGCCGGGGCGCCGCCGAAGGCCGGGTTGGCCGCCAGGAGCAGATCGCTCTCCGGCGGCATCGCGGCATCCTCCACGCCGATCAGGTCCCGGCCGCCGGTGACATAGACCGGCCGGTAGCGCTCGATCAGGAGCCGGCCGTCCCGGTCGGTCAGCGCCGCGAAGGGCACGAAGTTCAGCGCGCCGTCCGGGCTCAGCACCACCCGGTCGGTGGTCCCCAAGGCCCCCTCCAGCGGCGCCCAGACCCGCGCGTAGAGGTCCTGGAGCGCCCGCGTGCTCCGGGCGGCCCGCTCCGTCACGGCCGCGCCCCGCGCCTCCGGGGCTCCCGTGATCTGCCTGAGCGTGTCCGTGATCCGGCGCTCCAGCGCGTCCGCGTCGCCCAGGTCCACGAGCCGGACCTCGCCGGAGGCGGGCAGCACGAACGCCAGGTAGCGCCAGGAGCGCCACTCGCCCGTCGCGAACTCGTAGTCGCGAATCTTGACGAATTCCACCAGGGCGCCCTGTGTCGGAAGCCGCGCCGCGACGGCCTCCACGGTGACCGTCCGCCGCTTCAGCTCCTTCGCGATTGCCGCGCTCGCCTTCGCCAGGCGCGATTCGCTCTGCCCGATCTGTTCCCTCAGCGCCGCCTGCCGCTCTTGATACTCTTCGGCGGTCATCGCCTGGGGTCTGTTGAGCACCAACTGCGCAAGCCGGCTGCGCGCGTCCAAGAGGCGGTCGAACTCCTGCCGAGTCTCGGGCGACATCCGGCCTCGTAGGACCTGCTGCGTCCTCGCCTGGGCATCGAAGACGAGGCCCTTGCGCCGGAGCACCAGGTCCAGACCCTCCCGCAGCGCCTGCCGGTCAGTGGAAAATCGCCGGTGGATGAAGGACAGGAAGGCAAGACTGCTCCCCTTGATGGATTCGATGAAGGCCAATTGCTGATCTTCGGCCGTAAAGCTGAAGACCTCCTGGATGTGGCGGTCCTCGATGCGGAGCCCCTTCTTGAAGTGCTCCAGGGCCTGCCTGTCACGGTGCTGAGCGGCTTCCAGCGCCGCCAGGTTGTTGAGGCTGGCCGCCACGTCGGGATGGGTGGGGCCCAGGGCCTGCTCGAGGATCGCCAGGCTGCGCTGGAAGAGGGGCTCGGCCTTGGCATACTGGCCGGTCGCGCGATACAGTGCCGCCAGGTTGTTGAGGCTGGTGGCCACGTCGGGATGGGTCGGGCCCAGGGCTCGTTCCCGGATCGCCAGGCTGCGCTGGTAGAGGGGCTCGGCCTTGGCATACTGCCCCATCGAGGCATACAGTTCCGCCAGGTTGTTGAGGCTGGTGGCCACGTCGGGATGGGTGGGGCCCAGGGCCTGCTCGAGGATCGCCAGCATTCTTTGTGCAAGCGGGATGGCCTCGGCGTACTTCCCGGCCTGGTAGAGTGTCATGACTCGCTCGCCTAACTCCTTCGCCTCCTTGAGCGCCTCCCGTCCCGATGCGGGAGGCACCAAGAGGCCGACCAGGAACAGCGCGCCTAAGAGGCGGCGGAAGGCCCAGGTGGGGGTGCCCATCTTTATCCTCCATGCAGCCAACGACTCATGTGGTGTGCCACAGGTTCTCGGTCGCGTCATGCCGGCCCCGGATTGAACAGGTCCGGGGTAAACTTCCGCCGGCATGGCGATGACGCGACCCCGCGGGACACTGCTCCACGCGCCCGTCTCGCGCGTGACTGCGCGATTTCGTCACGACCCGCCATGAAGAATGCGCGCTGGTCCGGCTGTCCGAGGGTGCGAGGCGGGGCTGCGGGCGGATGGTGCGCTCAGCCCTTCGGCAGTCCCTCGACGATCGCCAGGACAGTCCTCGCCGTCTCAAGGGCCGCCGCCGCGTGGCTTCGCTGAGGCATCCCCGAGGGCAGCGTGCCGGGCAGGGCATCGGGATAGCGGGTGGGCACGTAGAACTGGTCGAGTTGCCGGAGTCCCTCCGACAGAGGGGAGAAGGCGGGGCGGGCTGAGTCCGGCAGTCCCTCCAACAGGTCCACGAGCGCGTGGGTCCGGGGTGTCAACTCGCCGATCGAAGCAAAGACGGCCTTGAGGGATTTCTCAGCGCATTGCTGCGCATGGAAGCAGACCTGATTAAAGAGGCCCGCTTGAAGGGCGAGCTCGGCCATGCGGAGGTCCTCCGAGGCAAAGCCGAGCCACCGCGCGGCATCCTCCCGCGGATGTAGGGGCATAACCGCTCCCTTGTTGATGATTTCTTCCCGGAAAAACGGCCGGTCCAGGCAGGCTGCCGCCTCTTCCGGGGTGTAGGCCAGGAATTGGACGCCGACCCGGGGGCGAACGAGCTCGGCCAGGCGAGCCGATCGGGACACGAAGGAGTCGGTCGAGCGCATGATCACGACCAGATCGAGGTCGCTCCAAGCGTGGACCCGGCCGGCGGCGACGGAGCCGAACACCCGGAGCTGGAGCACGCTCGGATCGCCGGCCAGGACCTGCCGGATGCGAACGAGCTCGTCTCGCAGGCGAGCCTCCCGATCGGCGATCTCCGCGGCGGCGATGCGCGACATCAGTAACCTCGTACGGCGGCCGTGAGAGGGGGAAAACCTAACACAGGCGCCTAGGCGGCGCAAGCTGCACGGCCCTAGCCCCAGATTCAGGGCCGTTCGCCCTGAGCCTGTCCAAGGGCACGCGCTTGCAACGGGTTCCGTTCATGGTTCGACAGACTCACCACGAGCGGATTGGCGGGGCACCACACGAGGGTTCCGTCCTGTCACTTCCGTGCGTCATTCCGGCCAAGGCCGCCGGGCGGCCGCGAGCCGGAATCCAGCGACGTTGCAAGATCCTGGATGCCGGCCCCGGATTGAAGCGGGCTAGGCGCCAAGCGGCGAGACCCTGATCCGCGCGTCGGCGATGCAGCAGCCGCGGCCGGGCGGGAGGGCGAAGACGGGGTTCAGGTCCAGCTCCGCGATCTCCGGCGCCTCCTCGACGAGCCGCGAGAGGCGCAGCAGCAGCTCTTCGAGCGCGTCCAGGTCGGCCGGCGGATGGCCGCGATAGCCCTCCAGCAGCCTGATCCCCTTGATCCCCCGCACCATCTCCGCCGCGTCGCGGTCGGTGAGCGGCGTGACGCGGAAGCGCACGTCCCCCAGGATCTCCACGTGGACGCCGCCCAGGCCGAAGGCGATCAGCGGGCCGAACAGCGGGTCCTGCACGACGCCCGCCATCACCTCCACGCCGCCCGCGACCATCGGCTGGACGAGCGCGCCGTCCATCGCGTCGAGCCGGCCCTCCCGCGCGAGCCGCTCGCGGACCTCCTCGAAGGCGCGGCGGACCGCCGCCTCGTCGGCGAGGTTGAGCCGCACGCCGCCGAGCTCCGTCTTGTGGACGAGCTGCCGCGAGGCCAGCTTGAGCGCGACGGGGAAGCCGATGCGGCAGGCCAGCGCCGCCGCCTCGTCCGCCGTCCGCGCGACGCCGCCCGGCGGGAGCGGCGCCCGCGCGGCTCCGAGCACCGCCCGCGTCTCCTCCGCCGAGAGCCACCCCGCGCCGCGCTCGGCCAGCGCCCTCCGGCAGGCCTCGCGCGCGGCCGGCCAGTCCGCGTCGTCGAAGTCCGGGATCATGCCCGGCGGCTGCGCGCGGCGCTCCGCGTAGGCGGCCAGGTGGGCCAGCACCCGCGCCGGCGTCTCGGGATAGGCGTAGCAGGGCAGGCGCGCCTCGGCCAAGGACGCGGGCGCTTCGGTCCCCTCCTCGCCCATCCAGCAGAGCAGCACCGGCGTCGTGGCCGCCCCGGCCGGCCGCGCCGCCCGTCCCCTCGCGACCCCTTCGCCGATCGCCCCGGCCACGGCCTCCAGGTTGCTCCAGTCCAGCGGGATGTAGATGACGATCAGCGCGTCCACCTCGCCGGAGGCGAGCAGCAGTTCGACCGCGCGGCGGTAGTCGTCCGGCCCCGCCGAGGCGATGAGATCCACCGGGTTGGTGAGGCCCGCCGTCGGCGGGAGGAACGAGGCCAGCGTCGCCCGCGTCGCGTCGGAGAGCCGCGGCAGGGTCAGCCCGCCCGCCTCGCACATGTCGGCGCAGAGGATGGCCGGGCCGCCCGCGTTGGTGACCACGGCCACGCGCCGCCCGGATGGCAGGGGCTGGCTCTCCAGCGCGGTCGCGAGCGCGAAGAGGTCCTCCAGCGTGTCGGCGCGAATGATGCCCGTCTGGTGAAACAGCGCGTCCACCGCGACGTCGCTCGCGGCGAGCGCGGCCGTGTGCGAGCCGGCCGCGCGGTTGCCGGCCGTCGAGCGGCCGCCCTTCACGGCGACGATCGGCTTGCGGCGGCTCACGCGGCGCGCGATCCGGGCGAACCGCCGCGGGTTCCCGAAGGACTCCAGGTAGAGCAGGATCACCGCCGTGCCCGGGTCCTCCTCCCAGTACTGCAGCAGGTCGTTGCCGGAGACGTCGGCCTTGTTGCCGATGCTGACGAAGGTCGAGAGCCCGAGGCGCAGGCGGCGCGCCGCCGCGAGGATCGCCAGCCCCAGCGCGCCGCTCTGCGTGAGCATGGCGACGCGGCCGGCCGGCGGAAAGACGGGGGAGAAGGTCGCGTTGAGCGTCACGGCCGGGTCGGTGTTGAGGATGCCCATGCAGTTGGGGCCGATCAGGCGCATCCCCGCGCCGCGCACCAGTTCCACCAGCCGGTCCTGGAGCGCGCGGCCCTCCGGTCCGACCTCGGCGAAGCCGGCGGTGATGACGACGAGCGCCTTCACGCCGCGCGCGGCGCAGTCGTCGACCACGGCCGCCACCGCCTCGCGCGGGACCGCGATGACGGCCAGGTCCACCGGCTCGGGGATCTCGCGGACCGAGCGGTAGGCGCGCAGGCCCTGGAGCTCGGCCGCCTTCGGGTTCACGGGGTAGATCGGGCCCCGGAAGGGCTCGGCCAGCAGCGCGCGGAGGAGTCGGCCGCCGATGCTCGCGGGCTCGCGCGAGGCGCCGACCACCGCCACCGCCCGCGGCTTGAAGAAGGGGCGCAGCGAGGCGGTCGTCGCCACGCGGTCCCGCAGCTCCGAGCGGGCCACGGTCGTCTCGTTGGGGACGGCCGTCAGCTCGATCTCCATCTCCGCGCCCTCCACCCGCTCCCGGAGCTGGAAGCCGGACTCGCGGAACACCTCGCGCATGGCCAGGTTCTCCGCGTGCGTGACCGCCCAGAGCCGCTCGAACCCGTGCCGCGCGGCGAGCACTGCGAGCCGCTCCAGGAGCAGCGTGCCCAATCCCTTGCCGTGGAAGTCGTCGTCCACGGCCATCGCCACCTCGGCCGTCGTCGGCCCGCGCGCCGTGTAGGAGCCGACCGCGATCACGACCGGCGCGCCCTCGCGCAGGCGGAAGACGAGGAGGGTCTGCAGCCGGCGCGGGTCGTCGTTCCGGCAGAGCGCGGCGAGCAGCGCCGGCGGCGGCGCGGACTCGGAGAAGAACCGCAGCCGGCGGGACTCCGGCGAGAGGCGGTCCACGAAGGCCTGGAGCGCCGGCCGGTCGTCCGGCCGGGCGAGCCGGATCAGCGCCGTCGTCCCGTCGCGCATGACCAGGTGGCCCCCCTCGGCCTCGGCCTCCGAGAGGAGCGGGATGTAGAGCGGCTTCACGTGGGTGCCGGTCATAGCCTTGCCGCATCTCCCAACGAGGGCATCTCGGCCTTGAGCCCGAACCGGCGCTCCAGCGCCCGGGCCAGGGCCGCCATCTTCTCCGGCTCGCCGTGGACGAGGAACGTGCGCGGCTTCGGGTCCCGGAAGCCGCCGACCCAGTCGAGCAGGCCGCTCTGGTCGGCGTGGGCCGAGAGGCCGTTGATCGTCGCGATGCGCGCCCGGACTTCCGTGACGCGGCCCAGCACCGAGACGCGGGTCGCGCCGTCCACCAGGCGGCGGCCCAGCGTCCCGGCGACCTGGAAGCCGGTGAACACCACGCAGGAGCGGGGATCGCCCAGGTGCCGCGCCAGGTGCTCCTGGATGCGGCCGCCCTCGCACATGCCGCCGCCGGCGAGGATGATCGCGCCGCGCCGCCGCGCCAGCGCGCGCGAGGCCGCCGCCGACTCGGTGAAGGTGACGCGCGGGGCGCGCGGGTTCGCGGGGGGATGCCGGATCAGCCCGCTGGCCTCCTCGTCGAAGGCTTCCCGGTGCCGGCCGTACACCTCCGCCGCGCGGATGGCCATGGGGCTGTCGAGGAAGACCTGCGGGCGGTCGAGCGCGCCCTCCAGCGTGAGCCGGTGGATCATGTACAGCACGTCCTGGCTGCGGCCGATCGCGTAGACGGGCATGAGCACCGTGCCGCCGGCCTCGATCGTCTCGCGGAGCACGCGGCCCAGCTCCGCGACCGTCTCGGGGAGGCTCTTGTGGTCGCGGTCGCCGTAGGTGGATTCCAGGACCAGCGCGTCCGCCCGCGCGATCGGCGTGGGATCGCGGACGATCGGCTTGTTCCGGTGGCCGAGGTCGCCGGAGAAGACGAGCGTGCGGCCGTCCAGCCGCAGCTCGACGATCGCCGAGCCGAGGATGTGGCCGGCGTCGCTGAACCTCACGCGGCAGCCGCGGGACAGCGCGAGCTCCCGGCCGTAGGGGTGGCCCTCGCAGCGGGCGAGCGTCCGGTCCACGTCGGCGAGCGTGTAGAGCGACGGCTCCCCGTCGCCGCGCTCCCGCTTCCCCCGCGGGCCCGCGGGCCGCCTGAGCCGGACGAAGTCCTCCCAGAGCACCGGCAGCAGGTCCTTCGTGATGGCCGTCGTCAGGAGACGGCCGCGGAAGCCCTCGGCGACGAGCCGCGGCGCGAGCCCCGTGTGGTCGAGGTGCGCGTGGGTCAGGATCGCCGCGTCGAGCGACGCGGGGTCGAAGGCGAAGGGCGCCCCGTTGCGCGCCGTCTGCTCGTCGGGCCCCTGGATGAGCCCGCAGTCCACCAGCACCCGCTCGGACTCCCCCTCTACCAGGAAGCAAGAGCCGGTGACCATGCGGGCCGCGCCGAGGAACCGAATGGTCGTCATCGGAGCCGTGCGGTCACGCCGCCGCCAGGGCGGAGCTCGCTATGCCGGCGGCCCGCCCCCGAGGTCCACGAGCAGGCCCACGTCGGAGACGAGCAGGGCATAGCACATCCCCCGAGACCCGATCAAGGTCGAGGCGGTGTCCGACAGGCGGCATCCTCGCGGGCCGCTACGGTCTCCCGACGGCCTTGGGTTCATCTTGCAGATGGAGGCGGCGCGGCACGCCGGGGACCTGGCTCAGAAGCCAGACCAGGAACGCCGCGAACGCCGAGAGCGCGACGATGGCGAGGAACCACTTCAGGTTATCGGTCCACCGCGCCCCGCCTCCGCCGAACCGCCGCCCGCGGTGACGGGGGGGCGCCGGCGGCGTGACCGTCGCCCGCGCGACCGCCCTGACCGGACGGCCGCCGTACGCCGGCACGGGCGTGAGGGAGGCGGCGGGGTGGCCCAGGGGGGCGGGCTCGGCGGCCATCGTGAGCGCCGCGGCCCCCGCCGGCTCGTCCGGAGGCCCGAGCGCGGCGGAGGCGGCGGGCTCGGTGTCCGGTCTCCCGTCGCGGAGCTGTCGGCGGAGGACCTGCGCGAGCGCCGGGGCGTGGCTGAGGTCCATGAGCAACAGGTCGTCGAGCGTCAGGATCGAGGCGAGCCGCCCGGCCTCGTCCACGATCGGCAGGCGGCGGATCCCCTGCTCGGCCATGAGCGCGACCGCGGCCCCAAGGTCCTGCTCCAGCGTGATCGTCACAAGGGGATGAGACATGATCGCGCGGACGGTCGTGGCCCGGCCGTCGAGCCCGGCGGCCAGGACGCGGACCACCAGGTCCCGGTCGGTCACCATCCCGACCGGCACCATGTTCTCCACCACCACGAGGTCGCCCACGCGGCGCGAGGCCATCAGGAAGGCCGCCTCCACGACCGTCGTGTCCGGCGTCACCGTGTAGACGGTGGGGGGCAGCGGGGTGTCGGGCCGGTCCGCCATGGGCCTCCGCTCAGGACAGGGGGATGAAGGGCGCTCGGGCCCGGATGTAGCCCAGGATGTCGAGCATCTGGGCCTCCGTCAGGCGGTCGCGCCAGCCGTGCATCGGGCTGAAGACGATCCCCTGCGCGATCAGGGTGAGCAGTTCGACGTCCGTCTTGGCGCGGGAGCGGACGGACTGCAGGTCCGCGGGCGGCACGATCAGCGCGAGGCCGTCGGGCCCGTTCCCGTCGAGCCGCGGTCCGTGGCAGCGGAGGCAGTGCCGCTCGTAGAGCGCGCGCCCGGCCCTCTCGTCCGGCGCGTGCGCCGCGGAAGGACCGTTCTGCGCCGCGGCCCGCGACGCCTGGAATGACGCGCCGAGCGAGGCGCCGAGGATGATCGCCAGCACGCCGAGCGTCGCGGTTCCCCTTCGCATGATCGGCTCCTTTCGTCCGAACGGTTCAGCGCCGCGCCTCCAGCTCCGCGTAGTGGGCGGCCACGGTCTGCCGGAGCGCCTCCTGGAGGTCCTTCCCCTTGAGCCGCCGGTTCGACAGCTTGCGGAGCGCGCCCGCCAGCTCCGCATCGCCGAGGGTCCCGTCCGTCCACTGGGCAAAGTCCTGGCGCGCGTCGTGATACTCCAGGCTCTCGACCGGCAGCAGCGGCAGCAGGTGGAGGAACTCCGACAGGCTCGCCGCCTCCCGCCCGATCTCGCCCCGCGCGTCGCGGAACCGGAACCGCTTGCCCGGCGGCAGGGGCACGTCGAGGTACTTGTACAGGTGCCGGATGTGGGGCACCCGCCGGATGGCCGAGCGGAGGCGAACCACGGTGCCGCCCGTCAGCCAGGCGCATCCCGGCGGGATCCGCGCAAGATCCGTCGCACCGTCCAGCAGGGCGCCGCAGTGCTCCCGGAGGCCGGCCAGGGCCTCCGGCTCGGCCAGGCGCGTGACCAGGCAGTGCCGGAGCGTCCGCAATACCGCGGGCGAGACCCGGTCCGGCCGGTAGGACACGACGGCCCAGCCGCCGCCGTCGAGCATCGGCACGACGATCTCCGCCAGCTCTCCGCCCGACCGCGGCAGGAACTGCTGCGCCTCCTCGATCACGATCCAGTGCGGGCGGTACTTGCGCTCGCGGAGCGGCCGGATGGCGCGGAGCAGCTCGGCGACGTACTCGGTCCGCTGGGGGCAGGGATAGGCGCTCAGGTCCACGACGGCCGAGACGCTCCCCGTATCCAGCAGCGCCGCCACCGTGGAGGGCGGCGGCATCGTGTCCCGCTCACCGCCCAGCGCGACGAAGCGCGGCAGGGCCCGCAAGCCGCGGAAGTCCCCCTCCGGGTCGATCAGCAGGACCTGATAATCGGCATGGTGCAGGCCCTCGGCGAGCAGGCCGGCCATCCAGGACTTGCCCGTCGCGGAGTCGCCGAACACGCCGAGGTTCCGGCCGGCGAGCCGCGAGGCGGGCAGCGCCACCTCGTCGCCGGCTTCGGTCCGGCCCAGCACGATGCGCCGCTCCCGGCGCAGCGGGCGGTCGAGGAACTGCCCCGCCAGCGGGTACTGCCGCAGGACCTCCAGGACGCCGTCCGGCCCGGGACGCTCGGCCACCACGTCGACGATGTCGAGCACCGCGGGGACCGCGTCGCCGACGGCCACCGACACCTCCGCCAGCCGCAGCATGGAGAGGTCGTTCTCCGCGTCGCCGAAGGCGGACAGGTTGCGGGCCGAGAAGCCGCAGAGCGCCAGGAGGCGCTCCAGCCCCGCCCCCTTGGCGCAGCCGGGCGGCGTGAGCATCACCTGCCCCTTGTTGTACTCGATCGTGGCTCCGCCCCCGTGGCTCGCGAGCACTTCCCAGGCCCTCGCGTCGTGGGGCGTCCACGTGGCGGCGATCGCCAGCCCGCGCAAAAGCGGCACCCCGGCATTCTCCAGGTCCTTGAGCAGGCGCCCGTCGAGCTCGCCGAACGGCAGGTAGATCTCCCCGCTCGCGCTGTGCGTCAGCACGGCCCCGTTCTCCCAGACCACGCCCGTGAAGAGGTTCCCCAGTGTGCCCAAGGACACCGTCTCGAACCGCCGGCCGGTCACCAGGAACAGGGCGTGGCCCGTCGCGCGGCAATCCTCCAGCGCGTGCGCCAGCTCGGACGGCACCCGGCCCTCACGGGCCAGGGTGCCGTCGAAGTCGAAGGCCAGCAGGCGGCGGTACATGGTGAACGCGAAGCGCGAGACGCGAGGGGAGCGGGGGCCTGTCACCCGTCACCCGTCGCGTCTCGCTGCTCGTCTCAGCCGACCTTGACCTCGATGCTCTTCGGCTTGGCCTTCTCGGATTTGGGCAGGTGCACCTTGAGCACGCCGTCCTTGAACTCGGCGGACACCTTGGCGCCGTCGGCGTCCTCGGGGAGCGTGAAGCTCCGCAGGAAGCTCCCGTAGGCGCGCTCGAGGCGGTGGTACTTCTTGCCCTTCTCCTCCTTCTCGGACTTCCGCTCGCCGGAAATCGTGAGGACGTCGTCCTGCACCGAGACCTTCACGTCCTCCTTCTTGACCTCGGGCAGCTCCGCCTTGATGAGGTATTCTTTCTCGTCCTCGACGATGTCCACGAGCGGCGCCCATTCCGCAACGGTCAAGGACTCCTGCTTGTCGCCGTCCTTGCGGATCGGCGCGCGGCCGAACAGCGTGGCGAACCGCTTCTCCATCTCCTCCAGCTCCTTGAAGGGATCCCAGCGTACCAAGGCGTTCATCTCGACACCTCCTGTGTAGGGTGAATGGTCCTGGCCGGCGCCCCGCCGCGCGCCGGCTTTGCGTCCCGTGCGTCCATCACGCCGCTGGCTGCGTTGGGCGGACCTCGGCGGGGTGGACCGTGTAGGTGGCCGGTCCGCGCCGCGACAGGCGGAGCGCGCCCGTGCGGCTCAGGTGGTCCACGTGGAGGAAGACCTGGTTCCAGGTCAGCTCCGGACAGACCAACACCAACTCCTCGATCAGACAACCGGGATGCTCCGCCACCGCCCGGATGATCCGCTCCCTGATGACCGATGAGTCGTTCATGGCTCCCTCCGTGGATGTCTCGAGCCGATGGTCGCCTCCTGCGGCATGCCGGACGAAATGCACAGAGAATGCCAGCATGGACGCGGGCAAGAAGATCGCAAGTCCCTGACAGTGCGGGCGGCGCCGGCGGGGCCCGCGGCGACCGGTCCGTCGGCTGGGGAATAACAGGTCAGCGGTGAGAGGAGGCCCTGTCGCCTTCTGCCCCAGGCGGCGAAGCGGAGGCGTCCGCCTGGCCCGAGGGGGCGGGGACGGCCGGGCGGTGTGTCGCGGGCGGCCGGCGCACGCCTTGATTCGCTGCCCCGGAGATCTACCTATAGATCGAAGGAGGTGAAGCCGGAGCCAAGAAGGGGTTCGCAGCCCAGCTCGGTGGCCCGCCTCCGTGCAGCCAGCGAGCGAAGGGCACCGCCCCTGAGCCAGTCGCGGGACCCCAGTCCGACAGACGCGCCACCCCCTCGGTGCCGGGAGAGGCACGGCCGGCAGTCAGGGCCCGATGAGCGGGGGCGCGAGGCAACCGGCCAGGCGGGGACATGCCGGGTTGCCGGACCGGTTCCGGCCAGTCGTCAGGCCCGGTGTCCGACACGGGGGCGGGTGGTTCGACGGCCCGCGGCGAGGAGAGTCGCCGCGGGCCTCGATATGTGCGGGGGCCGAGTTCGCCGCCGCCGGGGCGAGTCAACGGGTTCCGGCATCGGCGGCTTCCAGGTACGCGACGCAGCCGTTCAGCGTGGCGAGCTTCGGATAGTCCTCCTCCGGGATCTCCACCCGGAGGCGTTCGTGCAGCGCGATCACGAAATTCAAGAAGTCCATCGAGTCCAGGTCGAGCTGGTCGCGGAAGGGCTTGGCCGGGTCGAGCGAGGCCAGGTCGGCCTCCGGCGCGATCTCGCCGAGGGTCCGCAGGACGGTCTGCCGGAGGTCGTCGGGGGCGGTCGGCGTGCTCATAGGCGCTCGGGCTCCTGCAACAGGCGATCGAGGGCGGCGAGGAAGACGCCGCCGCGCCGGCCGTCGGTGGCGCGATGGTCGGCGGAGAGCGTGATGGTCACGACGGGCCGGGGGACCACGACGCCGTCGGCGACCCAGGGCCGTTCGACGACCTTCCCGATCCCCACGAGCGCGACCTGGGGCGGGTAGATGACGCCGAAGGCGGTCTCCACGCCGAGATCGCCCAGGTTCGTGACGGTGATCGTCGGGTCGGCCAGCTCGGAGCTGCGCAGCGAGCCGGCGCGCGCCCGCGTGACGAGGTCGCGCAGGCCCCGCATCAGCTCGTCGAGGCTCAGTCGGTCGGCGTCGTGCAGGGCCGGGGCGACGAGGCCGCCCTGCCGCAGCGAGACGGCCGCGCCGAGGTGGATCGCCTCGCTCGGCACCGCGCGACCGTCCTTCCAGAAGCCGTTCAGCTCCGGCACCTCGCGCAGCGCGAGCGCCGTCGCCTTGAGGAACAGGACCGCGGGCAGGAGCCGCGCCGGCATCGGCCGCCGGCGGTTCTCCTCCGCGAGCCAGGCGGTCAGGCGGCCGAGCTCGACCGTGGTCGCGAGGTAGTAGTGCGGGATCTCCCGCTTGGAGCGGGCCATGGCCGCGGCGATGGCCTGGCGCATCCGCGCCTGGGGGTCGGCGGGCTCGGCGCGGGCCTCGCCCGCTGCGGGGGCGGGCGCGGGCGGGGCGGCGGCGCGCTGCACGTCCTCCGACGTCACGGAGCTGTCCGGGCCCGTGCCCGTCACGGAAGCCGGGTCTACGCCCAGCGCCGCGGCGAGCTTCCGCGCCGCGGGCGAGATTTTCGGCCTGGGAGCCGAAGGAGGGACCGGGGGACGCGGGGACGGGGCGGTCGCCGCGCCTCCGCCTCCCCGCGCCCCCGCGTCGGCCTCGCCGGGCGTCGCCGGCTCCCCCTCCGCCCGGATGCGCGCCAGCGGGGTGCCGACCGGCACCTTCTCGCCGGGCCGGACGAGCAGCGCCTCGATCACGCCGCTCGTGAAGACCTCCACCTCGACCACCGCCTTGTCGGTCTCGACCTCCGCGATGATGTCGCCGCGCGCGACGCGGTCGCCCGGCTGCTTCTTCCAGGCCACCAGCGTCCCGGCCTCCATGTCGGCGCCCAGCGCGGGCATCACGAAGTCAGGCATCGGGTCCCTTCCCGCCCAGCAGCCCGCGCGCGGCCTCGACGATCCCCTCCACGCCGGGCAGCGCCGCGTCCTCCAGGTGCTTGGGGTAGGGGATCGGCGCCTCCGCCGTGCAGAGCCGCGCCACCGGGGCGTCGAGGTCGTAGAAGCCGCGCTCCATGATCTGTGCGCTCACCTCCGCCGCGAGGCTGCCGGTCCGCCAGCCCTCGTCCACGATCAGCGCCCGGTGCGTCTTGGCGACCGACGCGAGCACCGTGTCCATGTCCAATGGCCGGAGGACGCGCAGGTCGAGCACCTCGGCCTCGATCCCGTCCGCGGCGAGCCGGTCCGCCGCCTGGAGCGCCTTCCACAGCGAGCCGCCGTAGGTGACCAGGGACAGGTCCCGTCCCGGGCGTCGGACGGCGGCCTTGCAGAGGTCCACGGGCGCCGGCTCGTCCTCCAGCGCGCCCTCCGTCGGGTAGAGGGCGGCGTGCTCGAAGATGACGACCGGGTCCGGCTCGCGCAGCGCAGCGGGCAGCATGCCCCTCGCGTCCGACACCGTCGCTGGCGCGAGGACCGTGATGCCGGGGATGTGGGCGTACCAGCCCTCGAGGCTGTGGGAATGCTGTGCGGCGACCTGGCGGCCCGCGCCCGTCGCCATGCGGATCACGAGCGGCACGCTGAACTGCCCGCCCGACATGTGGCGGATCGTGGCCGCGTTGTTCACGATCTGGTCGAGCGCGAGCAGGCTGAAGTTGACCGTCATCACCTCGACGATCGGGCGCATGCCGCCCAGCGCCGCGCCGATGCCCGCGCCGACGAAGGCGGACTCCGAGAGCGGTGTGTCACGCACCCGCTCCGGCCCGAACTCCGCCAGCAGGCCGTGGCTGCAGGCGTAGGTGCCGCCGTAGCGTCCCACGTCCTCGCCCATGAGGAACACGCGCGGGTCGCGCGCCAGGGCCTCGTGGAGCCCCATGCGGACTGCTTCTCGGTAGGTGGTCTTCTTCATGGTGTGTTCAGCCGCCACCCTGCTGCAGGGGCGTCGCCCCGGCGGAGGGGTATCCCTCTGCGTCACCCCGGCGAAAGCCGGGGCCCAGTTCCGTCGCCCCGGCGGAGGCCGGGGCCCAGTCCGTCACCCCGGCGAAAGCCGGGGCCCAGTCTGGGTCCGTGGGAGTCGGACCTGGATTCCGGCTTCCGCCGGAATGACGAAGGGGGCGTCACCCCGGCGAAAGCCGGGGCCCAGTTCCGAGTCTGGATTCCGGCCCCGGATGAAAAATGTCCGGGGTGACGACCTTCCGCCGGAATGACGAAGGGGGTCCCGGACCGAGAGGGCCAGGGGTGACAACCTGTCGCCGGGATGACGGGTTCCGGCAGCCCCTTCATTTCGTATAGACGTCCTTCACCAGATCCTCGACCGGCTCCCAGGGGGAGGCTTCCGCGTAGGCCACGGCCTCGGCGATCTCCCGCTCGACCTCCGCCTCCAGCGCGGCGGCGACCACGTCGTTCAGGATGCCGGCCGCCCTCAGCGACGCCGCGTAGGTCGCGATCGGGTCCCGTTGCTTCCATTCCGCGACCTCGTCCTTCGACCGGTAGAGCTCCGGGTCGTACATGGAGTGGGCGCGGAAGCGGTAGGTGCGGCACTCCAGCAGGCGGGGTCCCTCGCCCCGCCGGATCGTCTCGGCGGCGCGGCGCGCGGCGGCCTCGCAGGCGAGCACGTCCATCCCGTCCACGGCCTCGCCCGGCACGCCCTGGCCGCTCGCCTTGAGGACGATGTCCGTCTGGGCCTGGTGGCGGGCCAGCGCCGTGCCCATTGCATAGAGGTTGTTCTCGCAGATGAACAGCACCGGCAGCGTCCAGAGCGCCGCCAGGTTCAGCGACTCGGCGAACTCGCCCTCGGCCGCCGCCCCGTCGCCGAAGTAGCAGGCGGTCACGCGGGGCGCCCCCCGCATCGCGTCCGCGAGCGCCAGGCCGACGGCGACGGGGAGCCCGCCGCCCACGATCGCCAGCCCGCCGTAGAAGCGCCGGGAGGCGTCGAAGAAGTGCATGGACCCGCCGCGCCCTCGGCTGCAGCCCGTCGCCTTGCCGAAGAGTTCGGCCATCAGCGATCCGGCGGGCGTGCCGCGCACGAGGGCCTGGCCGTGCTCCCGGTAGGTCGCGACGACCGCGTCCTCCGGCGTGAGCGCCTGCATCGTGCCGACGGCCACGGCCTCCTCGCCGATGTAGAGGTGGAGGAACCCCCGGATCTTCCCGAGGCTGTACAGCTCCGCCGCCTTCTCCTCGAAGCGGCGGATCCGGAGCATCTGCTGCAGGAGCGTCAGCGCGTGGTCGCGATCGGGTTCGCCGGTCATCGCCGCCTGGTCTCCCGCCCCACGGGGCGCGCCTACGCTTCCAAGGTGCTCGTGTCGCCTTCCGGCAGTCCCAACTCGCGCGCCTTCAGCAGCCGGCGCATGATCTTGCCGCTGCGGGTCTTGGGCAGGCTGGGGAGAAACGTGATTTCCTTCGGCGCGACGACCGCGCCGAGCCGCGCCCGCGCGAAGCCCAGCAGCTCGCGCTTCAGCTCCTCCGACGGCTCGCGGCCGTTCTTGAGCGAGACGAAAGCCTTGACCACTTCCATCGCGACGGGGTCGGGCTTGCCGATCACGGCCGCCTCGGCCACGGCCGGATGCTCGATCAGGATGCTCTCGACCTCGAAGGGGCCGATCAGGTGGCCGGAGGTCTTGATGACGTCGTCGGCGCGGCCCACGAACCAGAAGTAGCCGTCCTTGTCCCGCTTCGCGAGGTCGCCGGTCAGGTAAAAGCCGCCGGCGAAACACTTCTGGTAGCGCTCGGGCTCGTTCCAATAGGCGCGGAACATCGAGGGCCAGCCGGACCGCAGCGCGAGCTCGCCCTGGACATCCGGCTCCTCGATGACCTCGACCCGGCCGTCCTCCGTGCGCCGGACGACGGCCGCCTCGATGCCGGGCAGCGGGCGGCCCATGGAGCCGGGGCGGATGTCCATCGCCGCGTAGTTGGCGATCATGATCCCGCCGGTCTCGGTCTGCCACCAGTTGTCGTGGAAGGGCAGCCCGAGGGTCCGCTGGCCCCAGACGACGGCCTCCGGGTTGAGCGGCTCGCCCACGCTGGCCAGGAACCGGAGCGCCCGCAGGTCGAAACGGCGCGGCAGCTCCTCGCCCGCCTTCATCAACATCCGGATCGCCGTCGGCGCCGTGTACCAGACCGTCACCCGCTGCTCCTCTAGGGTCCGGTACCAGCGCTCCGCGTCGAACTCCGCCTCGTCCACGATGCTGGTCACGCCGTTGGTCAGGGGCGCGATGATCCCGTAGGAGGTGCCGGTCACCCAGCCGGGGTCGGCCGTGCACCAGAAGACGTCGTCTTTCTGGAGGTCCAGCGCGAAGCGGCCCGTGACGTGGTGCGCCACCACCGCCTCGTGGACGTGGAGCGCGCCCTTGGGCGTGCCGGTCGTCCCGCTGGTGAAGTGCAGGAGCGCCGGGTCCTCCGGCGCGGTCGGCTCGATCGTGTAGCGGTCGCCGGCCTGGGCCATGAGCTGGTAGAAGTCGCGCGTCCCGTCCACCCCGCTGAACAGGGGGCCCTCGCCGATGACGAGGACGTGCTCCAAGTGCGGGAGGAGATGGCGGGCCGGCGCTACCTTCCGTTTGTAGAGCGCCTCGGTCGTGACCAGGACCCTCGCTTCGCCGATCGAGAGGCGCGCACAGAGCGGGACGGGGCCGAAGGCGGAGAACAGCGGGCAGAAGACGCCCCGGTGCTTGAGCGTGCCCAGCGCGGCGATGTACAGCTCGGGAATACGGCCGGCCAGGACGGAGACCCGGTCGCCCTTCCGTACCCCCAGCCCCTCCAGGACGTTGGCGAACCGGTTGGTCTGGAGCCGGAGCTGGCCGTAGGTATAGTCCCGGTGGACGCCGGTCTTGCCGATCCACCGGAGCGCGACGTGGTCGTGGAGGGGCCCGGCCGCGTGGCGGTCCACGGCCTCGTGCGCGATGTTGAGGCCGCGGCCGCCCGGCAGGCCGTCGAGATCCATGCGGGCCCGCTCCCAAGAGAAGCCGGCGCGCACCGCTTCGTAGTCGTAGAGGTTCGGCACGACCGCCCAGTCCCGCCGCGATTTGACGATTCGTTCCCAGGGCATCGGACCCCGCTCCTCGCCGGCTTCGGTGCAAGGATGGGGCCGCGCGCCCGGAGGCGGAAAAGGCCGGTGAAATTGGCCCGTTCGCGCGGGCGGCACCTCCGGTCGGGGCGGCGCTGTAGCAATAGTCGCCAGGCGCTCCCGAGGCCGAAGGGAAATTCGGGACAGGGGGGGACGAAAGGGTTGTCCCTGCGGCCTGCTGATCCGTCACCCCGGCGCACGCCGGGGCCAGTGCCGTCGCCCCGGCGAAAGCCGGGGCCCAGTCCGGGTCCGTGGGAGTCGGACCTGGATTCCGGCCCCGGATTAAAAATGTCCGGGGTGACGACCTTGCGCCGGAATGACGCACCGGAATGACGCTCAAGGTGCGATCCGGACGCCGTGGGGCCTGATCCTACAGCAGGCTCTCATACAGGTCCCGCCATTCGGGGTTCGTCTGCTCGATCAGCTCAAGTTTCCATTTCCGCTGCCACTCCTTTATCGCTTTTTCCCGTCGGATGGCCGATTCCATCGTCTCGTGCTGTTCGTACCAGACGAGCCGGTGGACCTGATACCGCTTCGTGAAGCCTTCCACGAGGTCATGCTTGTGCTCCCACACACGTCGAAGAAGGTCAGATGTGACGCCGATGTACAGTGTGCCGTTCCGGCGGCTGGCGAGGATGTAGACGCAGGGCTGTTTCATGCGGAGCGCGGTTTCCTTACTCTCCGTCGCCCCGGCGCACGCCGGGGCCAGTTCCGTCGCCCCGGCGAAAGCCGGGGCCCAGTCCGGGATTCTGGATTCCGGCCCCGGATTAAAAATGTCCGGGGTGACGACCTTGCGCCGGAATGACGAAGGGGGGCGTCACCCCGGCGCACGCCGGGGCCAGTGCCGTCGCCCCGGCGAAAGCCGGGGCCCAGTCCGGGATTCTGGATTCCGGCTTCCGCCGGAATGACGAAGGGGGCGTCGCCCCGGCGAAAGCCGGGGCCAGTTCCGTCGCCCCGGCGAAAGCCTGCCCCGGACATTCTCCATCCGGGGTCCAGTCCGTTCTCCTGTACGCTGCTCTCGGCGCGGAGACAATCGCCGGAACCGAGGTGATGGACGGCACCTGCCCCCTCCCAGTTCCTGACCTTCATCCTTGACGGCCCCCCGCCGTGGTGCTATGGGTGGCGCGCTATGCGGATAATGCTCGGCCACCTGAGGGGCCGCCTGCGGGCCCGTGGGAGTCGTACGCGCCGGCCCGGCAGGCGATCCGTTCGGGCCTGGAGCCGGACCCGTAGATCTTCCGGGGCTTCTTCCCCGGCTCGCCGGATCCCTCCGACCCGACGCGGCCGGCCGTCTCGGACAAGGCCGACCCCCGCCTGCTCCTGGGCGGCGTCGCACAGGCGGGGCTGCTCTAGGCATCCCACTCGGTCCTCCTCGTCCGGCAGCCTTGCGCCGGAGGGCGGTTTCCTATGAAGGCGGCCGAGATGCTCGTGCGCTGCCTGGAGAACGAGGGCGTCCGGTTCGTCTTCGGGTTGCCCGGCGAGGAGAACCTGGAGGTGATGGACGCGCTCCTGGATTCCCCCCTCCGCTTCATCGAGACCCGGCATGAGCAGGGGGCGGCGTTCATGGCCGACGTCCACGGGCGGCTGAGCGGGAAGGCGGGCGTGTGCCTCTCCACGCTCGGCCCCGGCGCCACGAACCTGCTGACCGGCGTCGTGGACGCCTACCTGGACCGGGCGCCGCTCGTCGCGATCACCGGCCAGGCCTCGCTGACCCGCCGCCACAAGGAGTCGCACCAGTCCATCGACGTCCTCTCGTTGTTCAGGCCGGTCACCAAATGGAACGCCTCGCTCCCGAGAGCGGAGGTCATTCCCGAAGCCGTCCGGAAGGCCTTCAAGATCGCCCAAGCGGAGAAGCCCGGCTCGACCCACCTCGAGCTGCCGGAGGACGTGGCGGAGGAGCGGGTCCCCGACGAGTCGGCGCTGCGGCCGCTCTTCGTGCAGGCGCCGGTCATGCCCGAGCCGGCCCCCGCCCAGATCGCGCGCGCCGTGCGCGCGGTCGGCGGGGCGCGGCGGCCCCTGATCCTGGCGGGCAACGGCGTGGTCCGCGGCCGCGCGCACGAGGCGGTCCGGGAGTTCGCCCGGCGGCTCCGCATCCCCGTCGTGCACACCTTCATGGCCAAGGGCGTCCTGCCCGACAGCGACCCGCTGTCCCTCTACACCATCGGCCTGCCGATGCGGGACTACGCGTCGGCCGTCGTGGAGCAGGCGGACGTGGTCCTCGCCCTCGGCTACGACTTCGTCGAGTACGCCCCCTGCTTCTGGAACCCGCACCGCGACAAGCGCATCGTGCACGTCGACGTCTCGCCGGCCGAGGTGGACGAGCACTATATCGTCGAGGTGGGCGTGCTGGGGGACCTCCGCTTGTCGCTGGAGTCGATCGGCGCGGGGCTTGAGCCCTGCGATCCGCGCTGGGCCGAAGAGGCCCGCCGACGCGTCCTCGACGGGTTCGAGGCCGAACTGGCCGGTCCGCCCGCCTGGCCGATGCGGCCGCAGCCCCTGCTGCGGGCGTTGCGCGCGGCCCTCGCGCCGGACGATCTGGTGCTGTGCGACGTGGGCGCGCACAAGCTCTGGATGGCGCGGATGTTCCCGTGCGAGGCGCCGAATTCCTGCATCATCTCGAACGGCTTCGCCGCGATGGGGATCGCGGTGCCGGGCGCGATCGCGGCGAAGCTGTTGTTCCCCGAACGGCGGGTGATCGCGGTCGCGGGCGACGGCGGCTTCCTGATGAACGCGCAGGAGCTGGAGACGGCCGTGCGGCTGGACCTGCCGTTCGTCGTCCTGGTCTGGCGGGATGGGGGCTATGGGGTGATCTGGTGGAAGCAACTGCTGCGGTTCGGCCGGACGTCGTCGGTGGAGTTCGGCAACCCGGACCTCGTGGCCTACGCGGGCAGCTTCGGCGCCCGTGGCTTCCGGGTCACCGAGCCGTCGGAGCTGCGCCCGGTCCTGGAGGAGGCGCTTGGCTGCGGCAGGCTCGCGGTCATCGACTGCCCCGTGGACTATGGCGAGAACCTGCGCCTGTCGGAACGCCTGGCGGCCCTCCGCTGACGGGATCGCCGGACCGCGGGGCGCCGCGAAGAGTTGAGTCGGGCTTCCGCATGGGACATAATGCCGGCCATGGACAGGGCGGACCTCCTTTCGCTGTACCGGCAGATGCTGCTCATCCGCCGCTTCGAGGAGAAGTCCGCGGAGATGTACGCCCTCGCGAAGATCGCCGGCTTCCTCCATCTTTACATCGGTGAGGAGGCCGTCGCGGTCGGCGCGATGGCCGCGCTGCGCCCGGACGATTACGTCATCAGCGCCTACCGCGACCACGGGCACTGCCTCGCGCGCGGCTCCGACCCCCGGGCGGTGATGGCGGAGCTGTTCGGGAAGGCGACCGGCCTGTGCAAGGGCAAGGGCGGCTCGATGCACCTGGTGGACCTGGCGCGCCGGTTCATGGGCGGCTACGCGATCGTCGGCGGCCACCTCCCGCTCGCGACCGGGCTGGCCTTCGCGGCCAAGTACCGGGCCCTCGACCTGGTGACCGTCTGCTTCTTCGGCGAGGGCGCGGTGCCCAGCGGCCAGGCGCACGAGGCGTTCAACCTAGCCGCCTTGTGGAAGCTCCCGGTGATCTTCGTCTGCGAGAACAACCGGTACGGCATGGGCACGCCGGTCGAGCGGGCCATCGCCCTCTACGCGGACGTGGCGGAGACGGGCCGCTCCTACGGGATCGCGGCCGAGCGGGTGGACGGCATGGACGTGCTGGCGGTGCGCGCCGCGATGGAGCGGGTGGTGGCGCGGGTGCGCGCGGGGGACGGGCCGTCGTTCATCGAGGCGATGACCTACCGCTTCATGGGCCACTCGATGGCCGATCCGGCGCACGGGCACTACCGCACCAAGGAGGAGGTGGACGAGTATCGGAAGCGCGACCCCCTCGTCCTGCTCAGGCAGACGATCCTGGAGCATCACCTGGGGGACGAGGACGATTTCAAGCGGCTCGAGCGGGACGTGGGCGAGGTCGTGGCCGACGCCGTCGCCTTCGCGGACGGGAGCCCGTTCCCCCCTCCGTCGGCGTTGGGCGAGGACGTGCTGGACGAGGCGGGCGCGACATGATGGTGTCCTACCGGGAAGCCCTCAACCAGGCCATGCGGGAGGAGATGCGCCGGGACCCGCGGGTCTTCCTGATCGGGGAGGAAGTCGGCTACTACCAGGGCGCCTTCAAGGTCAGCAAGGGGTTCGTCGAGGAGTTCGGCCCCCGGCGGGTCATCGACACGCCGATCACGGAGGCCGGCTTCACCGGCCTGGCCATCGGCGCCGCGATGGCGGGGCTGCGGCCGATCGTCGAGCTCATGACGATGAACTTCGGCATCCTCGCCCTCGACCAGATCGTCAACAACGCCGCCAAGGTCCGGTACATGTCCGGCGGACAACTGTCGGTGCCGCTGGTCATCCGCGGCCCCGGCAGCGCCGCCCACCAGCTCGGGGCCCAGCATTCGCAGAGCCTGGAAGCCTGGTTCTGCCACGTGCCGGGCTTGAAGGTCATCGCGCCGGCGACGCCGCACGACGCGAAGGGCCTGCTCAAGAGCGCGATCCGCGACGGGAACCCGGTCGTCTTCATCGAGGCGCAATTGCTCTACGCCGCGAAGGGCGAGGTCATGGAGGGCGAATACACCATCCCGATCGGCGCAGCCGACGTCAAGCGGGCCGGACGCGACGTGACGATCGTCGCCTATTCCAAGATGCTGCCGGTCGCCCTGGAGGCGGCCGAGGCGCTGAGCCGCGACGGCGTCGAGGCCGAGGTGGTGGACCCGCGGACCCTCAAGCCGCTGGACCTGGCGGCGATCGTCGCGTCGGTGAAAAAGACCGGCCGGCTCGTGATCGTCGAGGAGGGCTGGCGCTTCTGCGGCCTTGGGGCGCAGATCGCCGAGAGCGTGTACGGCGCCGCGTTCGACTCCCTCGACGCCCCGATCGTGCGGGTCACCGGCGAGGATGTGCCGATGCCCTACAGCCGGCCGCTGGAGGATGCCGCGATCCCGGACGTCGCGCGCGTGGTCGCGGCCGTGCAGTCGCTTCGCTGACGAGGAGAGAGCCGTGGCGAGTCGCGTCGTCATGCCGAAACTGACGGATACGATGGAAGAGGGCGTGCTGCTCGGGTGGAAGAAGCGCGAGGGGGACCGGGTGGAGGCGGGGGAGGTGATCGCCGAGATCGAGACCGACAAGGCGGTCATGGACCTGGAAGCCTTCGCGTCCGGGGTGCTGCGCAAGATCCTCGTGCGCGAGGGGGAAACGGTGCCCTCCGGCGCGCTGCTGGCCGTCATCGCCGAGGCCGACGAAGACATCGCGCCGGTCCTGACCGAGCCGGTGGCCGCCGCCCCGCCGGTCGGCGGGGCGGCCCGGCCAGCCGCCCCGGCCGCGGCGCCCGCCGCCGGACCGGCTCCCGCGGAGGCGGTCCGGCCGATCGCCTCCCCTCGGGCGAGGACCCTGGCCGCCGAGCGCGGGATCGCCCTCTCGACCTTGGTCGGCACCGGGCCGGGCGGGCGGATCATCGAGGAGGACGTCCTGAGGGCGCAGGCCGCGGCCGCGGCGATGCCCGCCGGCATCGATCAGCCGCTGAGTCAAATGCGGAAGGCCGTTGCCCGGGCCACGGTCCAGAGCAAGGCGCCGGTGCCCCATTTCTACGTGACGGCCGAGATTGACATGGAGCGGGCCGAGCGGTTCCGCGAGCGGCTCGGGCTGGGCGGACGCCCCCGCCCCTCGATCACCGACCTGCTGATCAAGGCGGCGGCGCTGGCGCTCGCCCGGCATCCGGAGATCAATGTGGCGTACGTCGGCGACGCGATCCGGCGCTATGCGCGCATCGATATCGGCGTCGCCGTCGGCATGGCGGACGGCCTGATCACCCCCGTCATCCGCGACTGCGGCGCGAAGTCGTTGGAGGCCATCTCGGCCGAAGCGCACGCGCTCATCGAGCGGGCCAGGCAGAAACGGCTGCAGCCGGCCGAGTACACGGGCGCCACGTTTTCCATCTCCAACCTCGGCATGTTCGACGTGGAGAACTTCATCGCCGTCCTCGTTCCCCCCCAGGCCGCCACGCTCGCGGTCGGCGCCATTCGGACGGTGCCGGTCGTCGGCGAGGGGGCCGTCACGACGGGGCGGCGGATGAAGGTGACCCTGTCCTGCGACCACCGGGCGATCGATGGGGTGATGGCCGCGGAGTTCCTCAAGGAGCTCGCGCGCATCCTGGAGCATCCGGAGGAGCTGGCCGCCGCCGGGCCTTGAGCCGCCGGGCGGCGGGGTGGGCGGTGCGGGCGTCAGGGCCGTGTGACGGCGGGACGGCCCGGCGCTCCGGCGCCGGCGGCAGGTCCGGCACGCTACTGCGGCACCAGCACCCCCGCCCCCCGGATCGTCCCCGCCTTCAGGCGCTGCAGGGCCTGGTTCGCCTCCTCCAGCCGGAAGCGCTGGGTGCGGGAACGGATGGGGATGGCGGCGGCCTCCCGGAGCAGGTCGAGGCCGTCCTGCTTCGTGTTGGCGGTGACGCTGCGGAGGACGCGCTCGCCGAACAGCTCGCGGTCGTAATCGATCGAGGGGATCGGCGTCATGTGGATGCCCGCGCAGGCGAGCGTGCCGCCCCGCTCCAGCGCGCGCAGGGCGGGGAGGACCAGCTCGCCGGCCGGGGCGAAGAGGATGGCGCCGTGGAGCCGTTCCGGCGGCGGCTCGGCCGCGCCGCCGACCCAGGCCGCGCCCAGCTCGCGGGCGAGCGCCCGGTGCTCCTCGCGGAGCGAGCAGACGTACACCGCGCAGCCCCGGTGGCGCGCGACCTGGATCGTGATGTGGGCGGAGGCGCCGAAGCCGTAGAGGCCGAGCCGCCCGCCCGGCGGCACGCCGCTCAGCCGGAGCGCGCGGTAGCCGATGATGCCCGCGCAGAGCAGCGGCGCGACCTCCTCGTCGCCGAGTTGCGCGGGGAGGGGGTAGGCGAAGGCCGCGGGGACGACGGCGTAGTCCGCGTAGCCCCCGTCGGCGTGGTAGCCGGTGAAGGCCGCCCGCGGGCAGAGGTTCTCCCGCCCGCTCGCGCAGAATTCGCAGCGCCCGCAGGTGGCCCGCAGCCAGGCGATGCCGACCCGGTCGCCCTCCGTGATCCCGCGCACGTCCCGGCCCACCCGGTCCACGACGCCGACCACCTCGTGGCCCGGCACGATCGGCCGCCTCGCCGGCGGCAGCTCGCCCTCGACGATGTGCAGGTCCGTCCGGCAGACGCCGCAGGCGCGCACCCGCACCCGCACCTCGCCGGGGCCCGGCTCAGGGGCCGGCCGCTCGGCCAGCGCCAGCGGGCTCGTCGAGACGTCGGCGCTCGCTGAGAGGACCATCGCCCTCACGCCATCAGCCTCCCCTCATTGCCCGTCTCACCCACGCCTTCCGCGCCTCCTCCGCGAGCAACAAGCATGCCGCCCCGGCGACCGGCGGTCCCCAGGCCCACAGCGGCAGCGGGCCCGTGCCGAAGATCGCCTGTCCGATGTCCGTGTACACGATGGCGGCGAGCAGCGCAAGCTCGACCAGGAGGCCCCAGAGCAACAGGGCGTTGCCGCGGAGGCCGAGCCGGAACACCGAGAGCGTTTCGGACCGGCAGGCGAAGAGGTTCGCCACCTGCCCGATGACGATCGCCGCCAGCGTCATCGTCGTCGCCCGCCGGTAGAGCGGGTCGGACCAGTCGAGCGGCGCGCCCCACCGCCAGCCGCTCGCGTCCAGGAACCAGAAGAATGCGGCCATGGCGGCGGCCGCCTCGATCAGCCCGAGAAAGCCGTAGGCACGGAGGAGGAGCGCCCGGCCGAGCAGCCGCTCGGTCCGCGGCCGCGGCGGCATCCGCATCAGGCCCGGCTGCGGCGCCTCCGCGCCCAGCGCCAGGGCCGGGACGATGTCGGTGCCCAGGTCCACGGCGAGGATCTGCGGCACCGTCAGCGGGAGCGGGATCGCCAAGAGCCCGTAGCCGAGGTAGGGCACGATTTCCGGCACGTTGCTCGCCAGGACGTAGGTGACGAACTTGCGGATGTTGGCGTAGACGGTCCGGCCCTCCTCGATCGCGTTGACGATCGTCGCGAAGTTGTCGTCCAACAGGATCATGTCCGCCGTCTCCTTCGCCACGTCGGTGCCGGCGCGGCCCATGGCGATCCCGATGTCGGCCTTCTTGAGCGCCGGCGCGTCGTTGACGCCGTCGCCGGTGACGGCGACGACCTCGCCCATCGCCTTGAGCGCCGCGACCACCCGCATCTTGTGGCGGGGCGCCATGCGGGCGAAGACCGGTGGCGGGCCGGGCGCCGGCGCGAGCAGCCGCCGCAGACCCGCCTCGTCCATCGCGTCGAGCGCCGCGCCCTCGACGACGCGGGCGGCCGGCGCCCCCGGCCCGGGCGTCGCGGCGACGAGGCCGATCCGGCGCGCGACCGCGAGCGCGGTCGCCGCGTGGTCGCCGGTGACCATGACGACGCGGATGCCGGCCTGCGCGCAGCGGGCCACGGCGTCGGGGACCTCGCGGTGGGGCGGGTCCATCAGGGCGACGAGGCCGAGAAAGGTCAGGTCGCGCTCGACGGTCTCCGGCGTCAGGTGCCGGGCGACGCCCCGGTCGAGCTCGCGGGAGGCGAAGGCCAGCACCCGATAGGCCTCCTCCGCGAACCGACGGCCCCGGGACAGGATCGCGTCCCGGTCCGCGTCGGTCATCGGGCGGGCCGTGCCGTCGTCCAACAGGCTCGCGCAGAGCGGCAGCAGCAGCTCCGGGGCGCCCTTCACCGAGGCGAGCAGGCGGCCCTCCGTCCAGTGCAGGGTGGTCATGCGCTTGCGGTCCGCGTCGAAGGGCAGCTCGCCCATGCGGCGGTCGTGGTCCAGCCCGTCGAGCGCCTGGCCGTCCGCGAAGGCGGCGAGTGCCCGGTCCATCGGGTCGCCGACGAGCGTGAGCCGGCCGTCCGCCCCGCGCACGCGCCGCGCGTCGTGGCAGCGGGCGAGGGCGTGGAGGAGGGGCGCCAGGCGCCCGGCCTCCGCCGCGTCGGGCGGCCGCCCGTCGCGCTCGATCCGGCCGTCCCGCACCTCGTACACGGCCCCCGGCGCGTAGAGCCGGTCCAGCCGCAGCCGGTTCTCCGTCAGCGTGCCGGTCTTGTCCGTGCAGATCACGGTCGTGCAGCCGAGCGTCTCGACGGAGGTCAGGTGCTTGATGAGCGCGCGCCGGCGCGCCATCCGCTGCGCGCCCATCGCCAGGGCGAGCGTCACGGTCGGCAGCAGCCCCTCCGGCACGTTGGCGACGAGGATGCCGATCCCGAACACGAAGCTGACCCAGAAGCCCCAGCCGAGCAGGAACCCCAGGAGGAAGCAGGCGGCGCCGAGGCCCGTCGCGAGGAGGGCGACGACGTGGGTGAGGCGGACGATCTCCCGCTGCAGGGGCGTGAGGCCCGGCTCGGTCGCGCCGGCGAGGCTCGCGATCCGGCCGAACTCCGTGCGGGCGCCCGTGGCGAAGACGACGGCCTTCCCGCGTCCGCTCAGGACGGTCGTGCCCGCGTACACGAGGTTGGGCGCGTGGAGCGGGTCGGCCAGCGACCCCGGCGGGACCGCGGCGGCCCCGACCGTCCGCGGCAGCGACTCGCCCGTCAGGGCCGAGGTGTCCAGGCTCAGCCGGAGCGCCTCGACGACGCGGGCGTCGGCGGGCACCTGCTCGCCCTCCTCCAGCAGCAGGAGGTCGCCGGGCACCAGCGCCGCGCGCGGCACCTCGGCGGGCTGGCCGCCGCGGAGCACCCAGGCCGTGGCCGGCAGGAGGCGGTGCAGCGCCTCGACGGCCCGCTCCGCCTTGTATTCCTGGACGAAGGTGAAGAGCGCGTTGACGAGGATGACCACGAGGATGGCCCAGCCGAGCGTCGCCATCCCCTCGCCCGGCCGCAGGCGGTCGGCCGCGAAGGCGAGACCGGCGGCGACCCAGAGGAGAATCGCGAGGAAGTGGGTGAACTGCCGGAGGAAGCGCCGGACGGGGGACGGGCCCGGCGCCCGCGGCAGGTTGTTGGGGCCCTCGCGCGCGAGGCGGCGGCGGGCCTCCTCCTCCGCAAGGCCGTCCGGACCGCTCGCGAGCGCGGCGAAGGTCTCGGCGACGCCGGCATGGGCTAAGTCCATCGAGGGACTCTGTCACCCCGGCGCATCATCCCCACCCTCCGCCATTCCGGCGGAAGGTTGTCACCCTGGACATTTTTCATCCGGGGCCAGAATCCAGGTGATGGACTGGACCCCGGCGTGCGCCGGGGTGACGGACTGGGCCCCGGCCCCGGATGGAGAATGTCCGGGGCAGGCTTTCGCCGGTTTCCGGAGGGCTCGTCCATGTGGGCGCAAGGCTACAAGGAGCATGCCATGCCCCGATCGTCGTTCAGGACGGAGAAAACAGCGGGGATGTCACCTCCGGCTGTAGCATCCTGACGCGAGGGCGGACGTACGCCTGTGGCGATCCTCCCCAAGTTTTTCGGCCTGTCCGACGGACCGACGCCGGCGCCGGCGCAACTGGCCGGATCGTCGCAGGTTTTGCCGTCTCGCCGCTCTGGCCGCGCCCTTGCTTAGAGAAGCGATCGGCCGTCATCCGCCATTCGTCGCCCCGGCGCACGCCGCCCCTCCTCCGTCACCCCGGCGCACGCCGGGGGCCAGTCCGTCGCCGCGGCGAAAGCCGGGGCCTAGCCTGGGATTCTGGATTCCGGCTTCCGCCGGAATGACGGATGAGGAGGAATGACGGATGAGGAGGAATGACGGAAGAGAGAGGACGGACGGATGAAGAGGACGGACGGATGAGGAGGACGGACGGAGGGGAGGCCCAGTTCCGTCACCCCGGCGCACGCCGCCCCTCCTCCGTCGTCCCGGCGAAAGCCGGGGCCCAGTTCCGTCACCCCGGCGCACGCCGGGGTCCAGTCCATCACCTGGATTGCGGCCCCGGATGAAAAATGTCCGGGGTGACGACCTTCCGCCGGAATGACGGATCGCTGCAATGGCGGAGCGTGGCGGAAGGTGGAGATGACGGGTCGCCGGGACGGCGCGCTCGGCGGAGGAGAGCGCGGTCCACCATCACCCAAGGGTCCCGCATGACAGCCGACATTTCAGTGCTGGAAGCCCCGGCCGTCCCCGTGGCGGAGCAACCGATCGAGGTCGTGGAGCGGAAGGGCAAGGGCCATCCGGACACGATCTGCGACGCGGTCTCCGAGCGCGTGTCGCTCGCGCTGACCGCGGCCTACCGCAAGGCCTTCGGCCGCATCCTGCACCACAACGTGGACAAGGGGCTCTTGGTCGCGGGGGAGGTCGAATGCCGCCTCGGCGGCGGACGGGTGATCGAGCCCATGCGGCTGGTGATCGGCGACCGGGCGGCGCGCGGCGTCGGCCGCCGGACGCTGCCCGTGGAGGCCATTGCCGTGACCGCCGCGCGCGAGTGGATCGCGGAGAACCTGCCGCGCGTGGACCCGCGCCGCCACCTGCGCTACCAGGTGGAGCTGAAGCCGGGCTCGACGGAGCTGGACGCGATCTTTCGCGCGCCGCGCGGCCCGCTCCCCGCCAACGACACCTCGGCCGCGGTCGGCTACGCGCCGCTCACGCCGACCGAGCGGCTGGTGATCGACCTGGAGCGCCACCTCAACGGGCCCCTGTTCAAGCAGGCCTTCCCGGAAACCGGCGAGGACGTGAAGGTGCTGGCCATCCGGCGCGGGCGCGAGCTGGATCTGACGGTGGCGATGCCGTTCCTGGCCGCGGCGATCCGGTCGGAGGCCGGGTACTTCAAGGCCAAGGCCCGGGCGCTGGCGGCGATCGAGACCTACGTGCGGCGTCATCCGCTCGCCTGCCCGCGCGTGCGCGTCGCGCTGAACGCGCTCGATCGGCGGGGGCGTGGGCTGGAGGGCATGTACCTCTCGCTGCTCGGCACCTCCGCCGAGCAGGGCGATTCCGGGCAGACGGGGCGCGGCAACCGGGTCTGCGGCGTGATCGCGCTCAACCGGCCGATGAGCGCCGAGGCGGCCGCCGGCAAGAATCCCGTCAGCCACGTCGGCAAGATCTACAACCTCCTCGCCCACGAGCTGGCCGTGCGCGCGCACGCGCAGGTGCCGGGCCTCCGGGAGGTCACGGTCTGGCTCGCGAGCCGGATCGGCGAGCGGATCGACCGCCCGGCCCTGGCGACGGTGCAGGCGAGCTTCGCCCCCGGCCAGTCGCTCAAGCGGGCGGCCCCGGCCGTCCGCCGGGTCGTGCAGGAGGGCCTCGCGGACGCCGAGGCCTTCTGCGAGGCGCTGGCCGTGGGCCGCTATCCGGTCTGGTGACCCGATGGAGCGCGGGTTGTTGCGCAGGGCCCTGTTCTACGAGGAGGAGGCGGACGGGCGCGTCCGCTGCACCCTCTGCCCGCACGAGTGCCGGATCGCCCCGGGGCACCGCGGCGCCTGCGGCGTGCGGATCAACCGCGGGGGCGCGCTCGTCACGCTCGTCGGCGACCGGGTCATCGCGCAGGAGGTGGACCCGATCGAAAAGAAGCCCCTCTTCCACTTCCTGCCCGGCTCGACCGCCTACTCGATCGCCACCGTCGGCTGCAACCTGCGCTGCACCTTCTGCCAGAACTGGGAGATGTCCCAGGGGCCCAAGCTGTCCGAGCGGGAGGCGCCGGCCTTCGTCTGCCTGCCGGTCGGGCGGGCGCCGGAGGATACGATCCCGGGGCTGCCGACGACGCCGGCGGCGCTGGTGCACCGGGCCGTCGCCCGCCGCTGCGCCTCCGTCGCCTACACCTACACGGAACCGACGGTCTTCTTCGAACTCGCGCTGGACACGGCGGCGGCGGCGAAGGCGGCGGGGCTCCGGAACGTCTTCGTGACGAACGGCTTCACCGCGCCGGCCGCGATCCGCATGGTCGCGCCGTACCTGGACGCCGCGAACGTGGACCTCAAGAGCTTCCGCGACGCCTTCTACGCGCGCGTCTGCGGCGGGCGGCTCGCCCCGGTGCTGGACGCGATCCGGCTCTACCGGGAGCTGGGCGTCTGGATCGAGCTGACGACGCTGGTCATCCCGGGCCTGAACGACTCAGAGGCCGAGCTGCGCGACCTGGCCGCCTTCATCGTCCGCGAGCTGGGGCCGGGCGTGCCCTGGCACGTCAGCCGCTTCTATCCCGCCTTCAAGATGAGCACGGGGGAGAATACGCCGCTGGAGACGCTCCTGCGCGCCGCCCTGATCGGCCACGAGGCGGGCCTGGAGCACGTCTACCTGGGCAACGCGCCGGAGGCGAGCGGCGAGGAGACGCGCTGCGCGGGCTGCGGCACGCTCGTGATCCGGCGGGCCGGGCTCACCCTGATCGAAAACCGCCTCCGGGGCGGCGCCTGTCCGGTCTGCCGCCGGCCGGTGGCGGGAGTCTGGGAGTAGGCAGTGAAGATTGGGAGATTGACGATCGGGGAGATCGAGGGATTGGGGGATGGCAGGTTGGGGAGTCGCAGTCGGGCCGGGCCCGGGGAGGGCGAGGAGGGCAGGATGGCGAATCAGAAGACGGAGATCGGGGACCGGCAACTGGCGGAGTTCTGCCGGCTGACCGTGGAGCGGTTCATGGAGCGGGACGTGCAGGTCGGCCACCGGCAGACGAAGGCCGACGTGCTGGCCTCGCAGATGATCGAGGGGTTCGGCGCGGTGCCCATCGTGGACGAGGCGCGGCGCCTGGTGGGGATCGTGAGCGAGTACGACCTCCTCGGGGCGCTAGAGCGGGGCCATCGCTGGAGCGAGGTCGCGGCCGAGGAGATCATGTCGCCCAACCCCTACGCGATCCGGCCGGAGACGAACGTGGGCACCCTCGTCCGCGTGCTGCGGGACAGCCAGCTCATCCGGGTGCCGGTCGTGGACAAGGACGGCAAGCTCGTCGGCATCGTGGCCCGGCGGGACATCCTGTTCGGCTACCTGAACTGCGGCCCGGCGGGGAAGACTTGACGAGGGGGAGCGATGAGCGAGCGCGCCCTGGCCGAGTCGAGCGAGGTCATGACGCCATCCTTCAATCACTCGAGTCTTGCTCCACCAGGCCCACGTAGGGCAGGGCGCGGCCCTCGCCCCGCAGGTCCAGCCCGTAGCCGATGAGCCAGCCGTCCGGTGCGGGAAATCCCACGTAGTCGGCCCGTGAGCCGGCGCCGCCGGTCCGTCGCGCCAGGAACGCGCAGACGCGGAGCCAGGCCGGGCGCGCGGCGCGGAGCCGGTCGAGCACCGCGGTGATCGAATCCCCCGAGTCCACCATCTCATCCACCACCAGCACGGCGCGGCCCGCGAGGTCGGCGGGGAGGCGCTGCTCCACCTCGACCGGGCGGGAGGGATCGGTCGCGGATCCATAGTGGGAGACGCGGAGGAAGGCCACCTGCGGGTCCACGCTGCGGCGCGCGAGCGCGCGGGCGAGGTCGGCCATGAACACGAAGCTCCCGGTCAGGAGGCCGAGGAGCAGGACCGGCCGACCGTTCAGGTCGGCCGCGACCGCCTTGGCCAGCTCGTCCACCCGCGCTGCGATGGCGCGCTCGTCGATCAGCATACGATGGGGCAGCATGGCTCCTCCTCGGGCGGCCGCCGGTCCGTGGAACCGGCCGGCGCCCTGCGATCATCGGCTCTCCGTCAAAATGATGCAAGCGGCTCATTCCATCGGCCGCTGCGAGGCCGTAAGGTGAAGACGAGCGGAGGAACCGCCACGAGGAACAACCGAGCGCAGGGGGTCGAGCGCAGGGGTGGTGCGCAGGCCCGGTCGGCCGGGAAGCCTGAAGCCCCTCCGAGATTCCCACCGTGGAAAGCAGCATCGAGGCGGCCTCCGCTCAGCTCGTTCCGCTCGTCAGTCAGGGCGTCCGTCATTGCGGCGAGAGGGGGATTCCGTCATCCTTACCTTCGTCATTGTGGCGGAAGGTCGTCACCCCGGACATTTTTCATCCGGGGCCGGAATCCAGGGAGTTCGGACTGGACCCCGGCGTGCGCCGGGGTGACGGACTGGGCCCCGGCCCCGGATTGAGAATGTCCGGGGCAGGCTTTCGCCGGGGTGACGGAGGAGGAGCGGCGTGCGCCGGGGTGAGCGGGTTCGGCCGCGCGGCCTGAGCGCCGAGCGGAAGGCCAGGGTCCGACGCGCCGGCTCTCGGCCGGCGGATGATCGAGTTCTCCGCCCTCCCAACCCTGCTCTCGCTCGACCATCGGCCACGACAAACGATCGGCGCCGCAGCTCCCGGCCCGCTGCGGCGCCGACCTGACTCGATCTGCGATCGTCACGCTCCGATCCGGCCGGCAGTCCTCCTGCATGGTCCGTCCGGTCAGGCCGCGCGGGCCGTGGGCCAGGCGAGGCAGCGCTTGCCGCAGGTGACCGGCCCGTCGTGGAAGGCGGTGCAGGCCGCCACCTCGTAGGGCGTCTCCCCGCTGGTGAGCATCGTCACGGCCACGTCCCGGTCGGCCTCCTCGCAACGGGCCTCGATCCGCCTGGCGCCGGGCCCTCGATGTTCCAGGAACGCCGCTCCGGCGCCGATCAGGAGCGCGACGCCGCCGAGAATGCCCAGCAGGAGCATCGGCTCCGCGCCGTCGCCGGCCGTCCGCCTCGGCTCGACCGAGGGCCGGCCCGCCGTCCGCTCGGCCTCCCTCATCGCGACGCGCGCGGCGGCCATCAGGGTCTCCTGCGAAGCGGCCGGCTCGCGCGCGGCCCGGTCGAGTGCGCCGACCGCCGCCACCAGGCTCCGCCCGTAGGCTTCCTCGGCCGCGCCCAGGCGGGACGCGACCGCCAGGCCCTCCGTCACGATCCGCCGGCCCAGGACGGGCTGGGCCCGGGTCTCGGCCTCCCGCGCCATCGCCGCGAACTCCGGTCCGTTCCAGTCGGCGGGCAGCTTGAAGCGCGTTTCCAGGAACAGCCGGCGGCCCTCCGCGGCCGTCCTCGCCGCGGCGGCCAGCTCGGGAATCCAGGCCGCCTCGCGGATCTTGGCCTGTTGCAGGGTGACGATGGCCCTGCCCAGGGCCGCCTGCGTCGAGGCGCGGGCCTCCTCGGCCGCGGCCGGGGCGGCGAGCGCCTCGGCAATCGACCGATCCATCTGCTCCGCGAGGAACGTCGCGGCGTCGGTCTCGCCGGCGGGCGCGAAGGGAGGTCGCTCCACGCCCAGCCAGGCGAAGAAGAAGGCGGCGCCGGCCAGGGTCGTCACCGCCCCCGCCATGACCGCCATGTCGTTGTGATCCAGGCACCTCATGGGCCTACCCTCCTGTTGCGTCCGCTCGGTGGTCCTATTCGCTGAGGTAGATCATCTCGTCCCACCACCGCATCGGGTCGTAGCGCGCGATGTGGCGGCTGATGTCGTGGAACTTGGCCGGCGTCGCCTCGTAGCAGTAGTCGAACAACCGGTCCGCCTCCGCGGCGGAGATGCCGTGTTCCCGCTTTGCCAGCATGTCCATGAACGTGTTCACGCCCCTGTACACTCCCGGCTGGTCGCCGCGCTCCAAGGCGGCCTTGACCACGATGAGCTGCCCGACGTAGGGCTCGAAGGCGGCGTCGGTGCCGGCGGCGTTGGCCTGCGCGATCTTCACCTCGTTCGTGAGCCGGTCGATCCAGCCGTGGTAGCCCTCGTAGTCGCCGCCGAAGGCCCAGCTCGGCGCGGGCACCAAGGCCAGGACCAGCAGGCCGACGGGCGCGGCGAGCGGGAGCGTCCCGCTTCTCTGAATGTGTTCCGTCATGGCCGTTCCCTCCTCTCTTGGGTTTCGCCCCGGGCGAAACCGGGTGACTCGGTCCTCATCCTGCCGTGAGCGGCGGGTCCGCGGCCGCCCGGTGGCGGCCCCGGAGGTGCCGGCTGATGTCGTGGTAGGCCGCGGGCGTGACCTGCTCGCAATAGTTCCAGATCGCTTCCGCGGCCTGCGGTGCGATGCCGCCCTCCCGGGCCTCCAGCATGTCCATCAGGCGGTTCATCGCGGCAAAGACCCGCGGATGGTCGCCGGCCCGCAGGGCGGCCCGGACGCGGGACAGTTGCTCGTAGTAGGGGGCGAAGTCGCCGTTCCCGTCGTGCATCTGCTCGAAGGTCACGAAGGTGGTCAGGCGGTCGAGCCACCCGGTGTCCGCCGATTCGGCGCCCGCCGCGCGCGGCGTGAGCAGCAACAGCGCGAGCAGCAGCGTGGCGAGAAGCGCCAGGAGCACCGTCTGCTGATGTCGGGCGTGGGTCGTCATGGTTGCAGCATACGTCCGGCCCCGCGCCCTGCCAATGGGCCGGGCGCCTCATTTTGAAGGAAGCGAGAATGCATCAGGCAAAGCCACCTCTTGGCCGTCATCCCGGTATTCCGTCATTGCGGCGGAAGGTCGTCACCCCGGACATTTTTCATCCGGGGCCGGAATCCAGAATCCCAGACTGGACCCCGGCTTTCGCCGGGGTGACGGAGGAGGAGCGGCGTGCGCCGGGGTGACGGATTGGGGGTGAACCGGCGCCGGGGCGACGGAATAGGGCGCAACCGCGGAGGGAGTTACTTCGGGCCGCTTCCGTCATTCCGGCGCAAGGTCGTCACCCCGGACATTTTTCATCCGGGGCCGGAATCCAGGTCCGACTCCCACGGACCCAGACTGGACCCCGGCTTTCGCCGGGGTGACGGAGGAGGAGCGGCGTGCGCCGGGGTGACGGAGGAGGAGCGGCTTTCGCCGGGGTGACGGAGGAGGAGCGGTGTGCGCCGGGGTGACGGAGGAGGAGCGGCGTGCGCCGGGAGGACGAGTGAGGGACCGGGGTGACGAGTGAGGGGCTGGGTGACCGTCGGCCGATGGCCTCCTAGCTTCGTCCCGGGTGGTACGCCAGGGCGAGGGCTTCCAGGCGGCTGTGGGCGCCGAGCTTGTCGAGGATGTGCTGGACGTGGTTGCGGACGGTGGCGGGGCTCACGCAGAGGGCGTCGGCGACGGCCTTGGTGGACTTGCCGAGGGCGAGCTGGCGCAGGACCTCGCGCTCGCGGCGGCTCAGGGGCAGGTCGGGCGACAGGTCCGGCGGGGGGGCCGTCGCCGGCGCGGGGCAGGCGGGCGTGCCGCAGCAGAGGGCGGTGCGCAGCTCCTCGACCAGCCGGCGGGCCCGCGCCTGGCCGGTCACGTCGCGGAACAGGTGGACGGACCCGAACCGTCCGCCCTTGCCCAAGGGCAGCGGGAGCGAGCTCACGTTGAGGCAGAGCGGGCGGCCCGCCTTGGTCCGCACCCGCATGTCGAAACTGCGCGCGCCCGTTCCCGCCCGCACCTGCGCCGCGACCGCGCAGGCCGGGCCGCACAGCGGCCGGCCGTCCGTCGTCTCGCCGCGCAGGACCTCATGGCAGGGCCGTCCCACGACGTCCGCCGCGCGCCAGCCCGTCATCCGCTCCGCGGCGCGGTTCCACAGGACGATCCGCCCCGTCTCGTCCAGGAGGAACGCGCCGTCGGCGGCGCGCGCGAGCATGGCGGCCAGCGCCTTCATGGCGACTCGCCCTGATTCCCCCAGTCCTCCACCAACGAGGCCATCTCCTCCAGCCGCTTCGCCGCACGGCCGAAGACGCTGTCCGCGGGGTAGGCGCCGTCCGCGCCGCGCTCGCCGGCCGGGAGGCCGGTCAGCAGCTCGACGGCCTGCTCGACGCGGTCCACGGCGTAGACGGTGAACCGGCCGGCCTCCACCGCCTCGACCACCTCGGGCCGCAGCGCGAGATGCGCGACGTTCCGGGCCGGGATCACGACGCCCTGGTCGCCGGTGAGCCCCCGCCGGCGGCAGGACTCGAAGAAGCCCTCGATCTTCTCGTTCACCCCGCCGATCGGCTGCACCTCGCCGAGCTGGTTCACGGAGCCGGTCACGGCCAGGGCCTGGCGCACGGGCGCGTCGGCGAGGCTCGACAGCACGGCGATCAGCTCGGCCAGCGCGGCGCTGTCGCCCTCGACCTCCGAGTAGGTCTGCTCGAACGTGAGCGTCGCGCTCAAGGCGAAGGGATGGCCGGCGGCGAAGGTGCCGGCCAGGTACCCGGCGAGCGTCAGCACACCCTTGCTGTGCACGTGGCCGGCCAGCTCCGCCTCCCGCTGGATGTCGATGACGCCCTTCGTGCCGGGGAAGGTGCGGGCGGTGATGCGCGAGGGCCGGCCGAACGCGTGGTCGCCGAGCAGGTGCACGGACAGGCCGTTGACCTGGCCGACCACCTCGCCCGTCACGTCCACCATCAGGATGCCCTCGCGGATCTCCCGCTGCACCCACTGCTCGAGGAGGTCGGCGCGCCGGCGCTTCTTGGCCAGGGCCTGGACGACGTCGTCCCGCCCGACGACGGCGCGGCCCGCCTGCCCGGCCCAGAAGGCCGCCTCGCGCACCACGTCGCTCAGGAGGCTCAGCCGCAGCGAGAGGCGGTCGCGGCGCTCCGCGAGGCGGAGGCCGTGGCGGATCAGCTCCGCGACCGCGTCCGCGCCGAAGGGCGGCAGGTGCTCCTCGCGGCAGAGGTGGGCCACGAAGCGCGCGATGCGCAGGTCCTGGTCGGCGTCGCGCGCGACGTCGAGGTCGAAGTCGGCCTTCACCTTGAAGATCTTCTGGAAGTCCTCCTCGTAGGCCTGGAGCAGGTGGTAGAGGAACGGCGGGCCGACGAGGATGACCTTCACGTTCACGGGCAGCGGCTGCGGCCGCAGCGCCGTCGTGGAGAAGCCGAACAGCTCGCCCGGGTCCTCGATCTTCACCTCGCGCGTCTTGATCGCGCGCTTGAGCGCCTCCCAGGCGAAGGGCTGGCGCAGCACGTCCAGGGCGCTCAGGATCAGGAAGCCCCCGCTCGCCTGGATGAGCGCGCCGGCCTTGATCTCCGTGAAGTCCGTGAACACGATGCCCAGGTGGGCCTTGCGCTCGATCTTGCCGATCAGGTTGCTGTAGGTCGGGTGCGACTCGTCCACGACCGGCGCGCCCGCGTCCGCCTCGTGCTCGACGACGAGGTTGACCTGGTAGCGCGTGAGGTCGGGCCCGCGCCCGGGCAAAGACGGCAGGAAGGGCAGGGCCGGCGCCTCCTGTGGGAGGAAGTCCCGGTAGTTGGCCAGGATGTCCTCGTGGACGCGATCGAGGTAGTCGAGCACGGGCGGCAAGTCCTGGACCGGCTGGCGCAGGACCGCGAACCGGCTCTCCAGCATGTTCTTGACGACGAGACGGTCCATGGCGCGGACGCGCTGCTCCACCTCGTGATCCAGGCCGTGGAGCCGCACCTGGAACTCCCGGATCTCCGCCTCCATGGCCCGCCGCCGCTCGACCATCTCCTGCCGCTCGGCCTCGGGCAGCGTGGCCAGCTCCTCCTCGCTCAGGGGGGTGCCCTGGCGCAGGGGTACGAGGCGGAAGCCCGTCGGGGTCTCTTCGAACTCGAAGCCGCGGGCCTTGCCCAGGTCGGCCAGCTCGGCGAAGAGGGCCCGTTTCCGGGACTCCGTCTCCTCGATGATCTTCGCCCGTGCCTCCAGGTAGGGCGTGCTCTCGAAGACCTTGGGCAGGTCGCGGCGCAGGCCCTCGATCAGCCCGACCATCGCCTGCTTGAAGGCGCGGCCCCGGGAGGCGGGGAACGCCAGGCAGGTGGGGCGCGAGGGGTCGCGGAAGTTGTTGACGTAGCACCAGTCGGGCGGCGCCGGCAGCTCGCGGGCGAGGCGCCGGACCATGGTCTTGGCGATCGTCCACTTGCCGGCGCCCACCGGGCCCGCCACGTAGAGGTTGAACCCCGGGCTCGGCATCCGCAGGCCGAAGGTCAGGGCCTCCACGGCCCGCTCCTGCCCGATGGGCTCCTCCAGCGGCGTCAATTCGCTCGTGTCGGCGAAGCCGAGGGCCGCCGGGTCCACGCGCGGCGCGAGCGCCGAGGGAGGCAGCGCGTACCGCCCGCTCACGGCTCAACCGGCGGGCGCCGGACCGCGGTCGCCTGCGGGCCCTTGGCGCCGGGCTCGACGTTGTAGGCGACCTCCAGGCCGTCCTCCAGCTCCGCGAAGCTCAGGCCCTTTAGCGCGTGCTCGTGGAAATAGACCTCGCCGCCGCCCTCCTCGAGGATGAACCCGTAGCGCTCCCGCGGGAAGAGCTTGCAGATGACGCCGCGCAGCGGGATCGCCGGCCCCCGGACCTCCGTGGACGCCCGCTTCTCGCGCAGCTTGCGCAGCTCGATTTCCACCGAGGCGAAGGCCGCGCGGATCGCTTCCTCGAAGGTCTTGTCCTCCTTGCGCGCGGCGACCGTGTGCCGGCTGGGCAGGGTGACCACGACCACGGCCTCCGCGACGAAGTCCGCCTTCTTGTGGTGGGGATTCTTGGTCAGGGTGACCCGGCCGTGGGTAAGGTCGTTCTGGACGCGCCGGAGGTCGGCCATCCGGCTTTCGATCTCGGCCTTCCAACGGGGTGTCATGCCGACGTTCCGACTCTCGATGCGTAGGTCCATCCTGGTTGCCTCCTCGCTGAAGTGGGCGCGCCGTGCTCGCCCCACGGCCTCGCAAGGCCTGTGCCATGGCCCGATGCCTCCGCCGCGCCCAAGTCCTTGATTGATCGGGTCGCGTTGCGCGCCGGCCCGCGGGCCTCCGGGCGGCCGGCGGCGGTGGCGCGTTTTTCCTCAGTCCGGCCTGGACGACTGGAGCCGAACGCAGCAGTGTCAATCGCCGGCCGTGGCGTCGTTGCCGCGGCGGAGGGTCGTCCCCCTCCGTCACCCCGGCGCACACCGCCCCTCCTCCGTCGCCCCGGCGCACGCCGGGGCCCAGTCCGAACTCCCTGGATTCCAGCCCCGGATGAAAAATGTCCGGGGCGACGACCTTGCGCCGGAACGACGGAGGGGAGAAAGGACGGAGGGCCGGAATGACGCAGGCCGCTCGCGGCTGGGAGCCGGTCGAGGAATCGGGCTTGCTTCTCCTCGGACTTTCCTCTATAGGCTGAAGGCTGCTTGGGGGACCTCGATGGCTCCATCGCGATGCCCACTTTGACGGCCGACCAGATCGACGCCTACCTGCGCGCTCGGTTCGGGCCCACGGCGCGCCTGCTCGCCTTCGGCCGCATCGGCGAGGCCTCCTCCGGCCGCAGGGCCAAGCGCTACGGCTACGGCCGGCCCGTCCTCCTCACGTTCCGGGTCGGCCGGGCGGTGCACAAGGCCGTGCTGGGGACGATGAGCCCCGGCCCCTTCGGCCACGAGCACATGGCCGACCGCGCGCAGGCGATGTTGTGGGACTACGACTCGTTCGGCCGGCTCCCGCGCCACGTGGCCGCGCTCGACGTGGGGGCCTTCGCGGAGGACGGCTCGCTGTTCTCCGTCGCCCGCGCGAAGGAATACTTCGTGCTGACCGGCTGGGTCGAGGGCCGCGGCTACAACCTGGACCTGGAGCGGATCGCAAGGACCGGCCAGCTCGGGGCACTCGACCGGAGGCGGATGCGCGCGCTCGCCGACTATCTCGTCGCCGTCCACGGGGTCAAGAAGCGGGATCCGCACCTCTACCGGCGCCGGCTGCGGGAGCTGGTCGGCCACGGCGAGTGCATCATGGGGCTGACCGACAGCTACCCCGACCGCGTCGGCTTCATCACGCCGGACCTGCTGCGGGGGATCGAGGAGGCGGCCAACCGCCGCCGGTGGGCGCTCCGGCACCGGACGAATCGCCTCTCGCAGGTGCACGGCGACTTCCATCCGTGGAACGTGCTGTTCCGGCGGGGGACGGATTTCAGCGTGCTCGACCGCTCCCGCGGGGAGTGGGGCGAGCCGGCCGACGACGTGACGAGCATGACGATCAATTACCTGTTCTTCTCGCTGCGGCGCTGGGGGCGGCTGCGCGAGCCCTTCGCGGGGCTGTTCCGCGGCTTCTGGGACCGCTACCTGGAGCGGAGCGGGGACGCGGGCGTGCTCGAGGCGGCTGCGCCGTTCTTCGCCTTCCGCGGCCTCGTCGTCGCGAGCCCGCTCTGGTACCCGGACCTGGCGCTCCCGACCCGTCGCGCGATCTTCAACTTCGTCGAGCATGTGCTCGCCGACGAGCGGTTCGACCCGGCGGAGGCGAACAGGTATTGCGGGGTCGGCGGCAAGTGAGCACGTGCGCGAGCGCACAAGTGCCGAGTCAGGAAGCGGGCACGCAGCACGCAAGATGAGTTTCGCCGTTTGGTTGACGGGCTTGCCGGCGTCGGGGAAGAGCACCGTCGCGGCGGCGCTGCGGGCGCGGCTGGAGGCGCGCGGCCTGCCGGTCGAGGTGCTGGAATCCGACGCGGTCCGGCGCGTCGTCACGCCCGCGCCGACCTACTCGCTCGAGGAGCGCGAGCAGTTCTACCGGGCGCTTGCGTTCTTCGGCAGCCGCCTCGTCGCCCGCGGGACGGTCGTCCTCTTCGACGCGACCGCCACCCGCCGCGCCTGGCGCGACTTGGCTCGCTCGCTGATCCCGCGCTTTCTGGAGGTGGCGGTGGAATGCCCGCTGGAGGTCTGCCTGGCGCGCGACCGGAAGGGGACCTACCGGAAGGGGCGGACCGGCGAATCGGCGACGGTGCCGGGGCTCCAGGCTCCCTACGAGCCGCCGGAGCGGCCGGAGGTGCGCCTGGACACGACGCGCCTCGGCGCGGAGGCGGCGGCGGACGTGATCCTCGCCGCCCTCGCGGACGCCGGTTACCTAAAGTAGCCGGCGGCGTTCGGCTCTCCGCCTCGCCGTTCCGGCGATCCGCCATCGCGGCGCCGGCCGGGACGCGGCGCGCGGCCGACGGCTCAAGAGCGAAGGCCGGCCCGCGCCGGCAGACGGACGACGAACGTCGTCCCATTGCCCGGCTCGCTGTCGTAGGCGATGGTGCCGCCCAGGCCCATCAGGATCCGCTTGACCGTCCATAGGCCCAAGCCCGTGCCGCCTCCCGCCGCCTTCGTGCTGAAGAAGGGCTCGAACAGCCGATCCCGATGCTCCGGCGCGATCCCCGGGCCGTCGTCCCGGATGCGGATCTCCACCCGGCCGTCTTCGGCGACCGAGGCGGCGACGTCCAGCGTCCCGCCCCCCTTCGCCTCCGCCATCGCCTGCGAGGCGTTCAGGATCAGGTTCAGGAGGACCTCGTGCAGATCCTGCGGGTCCGCGACGACGGGCGGCAGGTCCGGTGCGAGGTCCGTGGTCACCCTGATCTGGTGCATCATCAGCTCCGAAGCGAGCAGGTCGAGCGTTTCCCGGATCGCCGCGGGCAGCGAGCAGGTCTCGCGACGGAACGTCCGCGGATGGGCGAGCGTCACGAACCGGTCGATGATCTCGGTGAGCCGCTGCACCGCCGTCTCCGCCTTCTCCAGGTCGGCGGCGAGGTCGGGGCGGGGAGGGTCGTCAGCGAGCCGCTCGCCGATGAGCTGCAGGTAGCCGCTGAGGATGAACAGCGGGTTGCGGAGCTGGTGCGCGATCGCGCCGACCAGTTCGCCCATCGCGGCCACCCGCGCCGTGTGCCTCGCCTGGGCCTCCATCTGCTTGCGGTCGGTGTGGTCCTCGATGAAGCCCTCGTAGGACCGGACCCGTCCCTCCGCGTCCCGCACGGCCTGCACCTTGCCCTTGACCCAGATCGTCCGCCCGTCCAGCCGCCGGAGCCAAAACGCCAGCTCGACCTGGCCCCGCCCCTCTCGGGCGGGCCCTTCCCAGACCCGTCGGTCCTCGGGATTCACGTAGAAGGCGTCGGAGGGCGTGCGCCGCAGGGTGTCCAGGTCTGGACAGCCCAGCAGGTCGAGGAGCGCCCGGTTGCCGTCCAGGACCTGGCCCGAGGGCGAGCAGCAGAACAGGCCGACCGGCACGCGCTCGAACAGCTCGCGATAGCGGGCCTCCGCCTCCTGGAGTTGGGTGCGGGCGGCCCGCGCGTCGAGCGCGGACCGGATGGCGGCGGGGAGCCGGACCAGGTGCTCGGGGGACTTGAGGATGTAATCGTCCAGGCCGGCCTTCATGGCCTGCACGGCGATTTCCTCGCTGCCGCTGCCGGTGAACATGATCACCGGGCAGTCGGGACAGCGGGTGCGTACCGTGCGCAGCACCGTGAGCCCGTCGGACCAGCCGAGCTGATAGTCCGTGACGACCACCCGGGGCCGCTCGTCGGTCAGGGCCTTGTCCAGCGCCCGCTGGTCCGTGACCGTTTCGACGCGGGAGTCGGGAAACTCCCGCGCGAGGAGGGCGCAGGCCAGATGGCGAATCTGAGGATCGTCGTCCACCAGGAGGATGTGCGGAGAAGACGCCACGCTCCGGTCCCCGACACGGTTCGCAACGACGGAAAAACGGGACCCTTGCCGCCTCCGACGGCGGTAGGATAGCGACCGACGGCGGCCGGTGCAATCGAAAAAACGGTTCCATGACCCGGTCCCTCGGAATCAAGGCGTCACGGCCCCGATGCCGCTCGATCCTCCGCCGTCGCCGGCAGCCGGACGATGAACGTCGTGCCGCGGCCGACCTCGGTCTCGAAGGTCACGGTGCCGCCGAACTGTATCAGGAGCATGCGGACGGTCCAGAGTCCCAGGCCCATGCCCTCCTCCGGCGGTTTGGTGGAGAAGAAGGGCTCGAAGAGCCGTCCCCGATGCTCGGGCGCGATGCCGGGCCCGTCGTCCTGGATCCGTACCTCGATCCACGAGGCCCCCCCTCCCGTGCCCTCCCCCGCGGCGGGGGGAGGGGAGGGTGGGAGCATCGCCAAGTCGGCTGACAGCGTGGCGCTCACCGCCAGCGTCCCCTTCCCGTGCGCCGTGCTCATGGTCTGGATCGCGTTCAGGATCAGGTTCAGGAACACCGCTTGGAGCTGGTGGGGATCGGCCCAGACGGGCGGCAGGTGGGGCGCGATGTCGGTCAGGACGGTGATCTGGTTCCTCATCAGCTCGTTGGCCAAGAGCTCCAGAGTCCGTCGCAGGACCATCTGCACGAGGCAGCGCTCCGGCCGGCCCACGGCGGGCCGCGCCAGCGCCAGGAAGCGATCCGTGATGCGGATGATGCGGTCGGCGGCCGCCCGCACCTTCTTCAGGTCTTCGGGCAGGTCGGCATACTCCCGGCGCTGCAGCTTCTCTTCGCACAGTTGCAGCTCGCCGGTCAGGATGAAGAGGGGGTTTCTCAGCTCGTGCGCGATCCCGCCGACCAACTGGCCCAGCATCGCCAGCCGTTCGAGGCGCTGGTTGCGCGCCTCCAGCGCCTTGCGCTCCGTGATGTCCTCGTAGATGCCCAAGACCCCGAAGACCCGTCCCTCCCGGTCTGTCAGCGGGACCTTGCTCGTCCTCAGCCACAGCACGCTCCCGTCCGGCCGGTGCTGCGGCTCCTCGTAGTTGAGCTTGGCCCGGCCGCTATCCATCACCGCGCGGTCGTCGGCCCGGTAGACCTCGGCCGTTTCTTTCCACGGCAGGTCGAAATCGGTCTTGCCGACGATGGCGTCGGGCTCCTCCACCCCCGCGGCCTCGGCGAAGAGGCTGTTGCAGCCCAGGTAGCGGCTCTCGCGGTCCTTCCAGAAGATGTACTGGGGGATGGCGTCGAGGGCCTGGCGGAGCATCGCGCGCGACCGCGCCAGCGCCTCCTCCGCCCGCTCGCGCTGGGCGACCTCCGCGGCCAGTGCTTGATTGGTCGCCCGGAGCTGCGCCGTGCGCTCGCTCACCCGCTGCTCCAGCTCGGCGTTGAGGCGGCGGATTTCCGCTTCGGCCCGCCGGCGCTCGACCAGGGCGCCGATCAGCTTGGCGGCCGTCGCCACCCGGTGCTTGGCGAGCGCGATCAGCGACTCCGGCCGCGGCGCGTACGCCGCCGCCTCGCGCCGGAGCGTCTCGACGGGCAAGCCGTAGCGCTCCGCGACCTCGCGCAGCCGCTCCGGGGCGTCGGGCGGGGTGCCGTAGCCGAAATTGATGGCCCCGACGACCTCGCCCCCGGCGTGGATGGGGACCGCATAGATGCGGATGCCGCCGAGGCAGGGCAAATCCACCGGCTCGTCCTTGTCGATCGACTCCTTGGAAATGGCCCAGCAGGACTCGTGACAGTGCCACTTGCCGCAGGCCAGCGCCTCCCGGTTGTCCGTCGTGCCGCACCCCTCGCGGGACTTGGCGTCGAGCAACCGGCACCAGCCGGAGGAAAAGAGGCCCAGCGCGTAGTCGCCGGTCCTTTCGTAGACGGCGGCCGACGTTTCGAGCAGCGCCAGGTACTCGGCCACGATGTCGGTCAACAGGTCCTCGCCCACCGCGTCGAGCACCAGCCGCGACGAGTTGAGTGCGTTCAGGCGGCCGTACGGCTGCGCCTGCCACGACGGTCCGGGCTGCGGTCTCTGTTCAGGGGCGTCGGAGGGGCTCATCGCTCGCTTCCTTCAGCAACGGGCAGCCGGACGATGAACGTCGTGCCGCGGCCGACCTCGGTCTCGAAGGTCACGGTGCCGCCCAGGTCCTGGACGATCGTCCGCGTGGTCCACAGCCCGAGGCCCGTGCCCTCGTCGGCCGGCTTGGTCGTGAAGAAGGGCTCGAAGAGCCGGTCCCGATGCTCGGGCGCGATGCCGGGCCCGTCGTCCTGGACGCGGACTTCGATCCAGCCCCGCCCTCCCGCGTTCTCCGCGGCGGCGTCCCCGCGCCGGTCCTGCTCCGCGTCGGTCGCGAGCCTCGCCGTCACCGTCAGCGTGCCCCCGCCGTGCGCCGCCGCCATGGCCTGCACGGCGTTCAGCACGAGGTTCAGCAGGGCCTGGTGCAGGTGCGCCGGGTCCGCCGAACAGGGCGGCAGGTCCGGCGCGAAGTCCGTCACGACCGCGATGCGCCGCTTCGTAAGCTCGGCCGAGAGGAAGTCCAGCACGCCCTCGACGAGCGGGGTGATCGAGCAGACCTGTAACGACGGGCGGGCCGGCCGGGCGAAGGACAGGAACCGCCGCGCGGTCCCGTCCATGTGCCGGACGGCCTCGGCGACCTTCTCGATGTCGGTCTCCAGCCCCTCGTACTCCCGGTTCGCCACCTTCTCCTGCAGCAACCGGATGCGGCCGTTCACGACGAACAGCGCGTTCTTGATGTCGTGGGCGATGCCGCCGAGCAACTGCCCCATCGCCGCGAGCCGCTCGATCCGCTGGGCGTGGCTCTCCATCTGCTTGCGGGCGGTGATGTCCTGCTTGATCGCGACGAAATGGCGGATCTCGCCGCCGTCGTCCCGCACCGGCGCGATCGCCATCTCCTCGTGGTACAGGGCTCCGTCCTTCCGCTTGTTGACGAGCTCGCCGCGCCACACCCGCCCCGCGGTGATCGTGCCCCACAGGCGTCGGTAGAATTCCAGGTCCTGGCGGCCGGACTTGAGCAGGCGCGGGTTCCGGCCGATGGCCTCCTCCGCCGCGTAGCCCGTCATCGTCGTGAAGGCGGGGTTGACCCATTGGATCGTGCCCTCGCGGTCGGTGATGACGATGCCGCTGGCCGACGCCTCCAGGGCGCGGGCGACGAGCCCGATCCGCGCCTCGTCCCGCCCGCGCTCGGTCAGGATCTTCAGCCGCTGCTCCAGCTTGGCGGCGGACCGGTCCTCGGCGAGGACGGCCTTGGGCGGCAGGTAGCAGGGGTTGTCGCGGACCTCGACGCCCACCGCGACGATCGGGTGGGTCTCCAGGACGTCGAGCTGGATCTCGGCGGTGAACCGCCGGCGGTCGTACTGGCAGAGGACCAGGCAGCGGCCGCCCGGGAGGAGCTCGTTCAGCTTCGCCTCGTACTCGCTCAGCCGCTCGGGGCCGGGGAGGCCCCGCAGGGCCCAGGTCATCTCGCCGGTCACGCGGAGCGCCGGGCAGCCGTCCGCGACGGCCTGGTCGGTCTCGGCCCGCAGGAACGCGAGCAGCCGCTCCGGGTCGAAGGCGCCTGCGCGAAAGGAGACCTCCGGCCCGGCCAGGAAGCGCAACCGGCCCCCCGCGAGGAAGGGCGTCGCGTCCAGCCCGTCCCGTCGGAGGGAGGCCAGGATCGCCTCGGCCGTGTCGGCGTCCGCAAGGTAGAGCACCCGCTCGCCCTGCTCGAGGCCCCGGCGGAGGAAGGGCGTCACGAGCGCCCGGTGCTCCTCCTCGGTCTGGTAGAGGAAGCAGAGGTGCGCCCCGGTCTTCAGGGCGGCGAGGGCGGGCGCGGGGGAGGAACGCGGCGTCGAATCGTCCATCGGGGAGCCTCCGCGGCGAGACGGTGGCCGCCGCTCGTCAGGGCGCGACGCCGCTCGGGGCGTCCACCGCCCCTGACCCGGCCGCTGCGTCGGCGTCCGGCTCGCGCGGAAGGGCCTCGCCGGCCGCCTCCGGCAGGTAGAGCGTCACCCGCGTGCCCTCGCCGACCGCGCTGCTGATCGTCAGATGGCCGCCGTGCCGCCGCACGATCCCGTGTACGACGGAGAGGCCGAGGCCCGCGGAACCGCGGTCGGCCTTGGTGGTGAAGAAGGGCTCGAACACGACCTCCGTCAGGTTAGCCGTGATGCCCACGCCGCTGTCGGCGACGGTCAGGGTCACGTAGTCGCCCGGGGGGACGGGGGCGGGGTCCGCCGCCAGCGCTTCCCGCAGCCGGCACCGTCCCGTCTCGATCGTCAGCCGGCCGCCGCAGGGCATCGCCTCGCGGGCGTTGGTCGCCAGGTTGAGGAGGGCCTGCTCGAGCTGTCCGGCCTCGGCCCGGACGATCGTCGGCTCGGGGGAGGGGCGGAGGTCCAGAACGATGCGCTCGCCGGCTAGCCGGACGAGGCGCTCCCGCAGCCCGCCCAGCATCACCCTGAGGTCGAGGGGGGTGGGCTGCGCGCTCCGTGGCTGGCCGAGGGCCAGCAACTGGGCGGTCAGGGCCGTGCCCCGCCGGCCGGCCTCGCGGATCGCCTCGAGCGCCGACCGTTGGAACGCATCCGCGCCGGCCCGGGCGAGCAGGAGGTCGCTGTAGCCGCCGACGACGGTCAGCAGGTTGTTGAAATCGTGGGCGAGCCGCCCCGCCAGCCGCCCGACGGCCTCCATCGTCCGGGTGAGGCCGCCGGTGCGCAGGTCGCCGTGCGTGCCGGCCCGGCACAGCACCGTCCGCCGGCCCCCCCGCTCGACCAGGCTCATGTCGTGGGTCCGGGCGAGGTCCAGCACGTCGCGCCCGCCGCGGCTCCGGAGGTCGTAGGTGCAGAGGACGAGGGCGGGCCGGTCGCCGATCGCCCCGTGGAGGGCTTCCTCATAGGCCAGGAAGTCCGCCCACCGGGCCTTCGACAGCCAGGTCGTGTTGCCGGTCACGCGCAGCCCCTCGAAGCCCCGCTCGCCCGCGCGCCGGGCCCGCTCGGTCCAGCCCTCGATCACCCGCTCCGCGGAAAAGTCTCCGCCGCGCAGGTACCAGTCGCCGTAGGGCAGGATCTCGACCTGGCCCCGTTCCAGATGGCGGTCGAGGTCGGGGACGGCGCGGCGCAGGAGGTCCGCCGCGGTCTTCTCGTCGAGCGGGTCGGAGGTGATCCAGAGGCAGTACTCGTTGTCCCGCAGCCCCTGGGCGAAGTAGGGTACGAGCAGGGCGGCGAGCTCGGCGTCCGTCTGGTAGAAGTGGCAGAGGTGGGTGCCCCAGGGCACCGCGCCGAGCGGATGGATGGCGGTCTGTCGCATGAGAGCCTGTTCCTTGGTACCGGCTTTCAGTTTACGCTCCGGGCTCTCGGGCAGTCCAGCGGAGAATTCCGGGGGCGCCCTGCGGCTGCGGGGAATCACGCAGTCGCTTCCTCGTCACCGCACCACCAGCACCGGGCAGGGCGCCCGGTGCAGGACAGTATGCGAGACGCTGCCCAGGAAGAACCGGCCGGCCCCGCTGCGGCCGTGGGAGCCGACCATGATGAGGTCCGGCTCGGCGTCCGCCGCCCGCTTGGCGATCGTCAGACCGGGCGCGCCCATGTTGATCTCGCCCGTCGCCTCGTAGCCGAGCGTCGCCAGCCGGCCGGCCACGTCCTCGACGAAATGCCGCGCGCATTCGACGGCCTTCTCGACCAGCAGCGCGCTGTCCGTGATGCCCGCGGGCCAGAGGGGCTGAGCCAGCGGCATGACGGTCAGGACCGTGACCCGGGGCGGGTGTTTGAACGGCTGCTTCGCCAGGAACGCGAGGGCCCGCTCCGCGTCCTCCGGGCCCTGAAGTGCCAGCAGCACGTGGCCCATCGTCCGCGCCGGGCGGTTCACCACGAGCACGGGGCAGGGCGCCTGGGTGATCACGCGGTGGGACACGCTGCCGAAGACCAGTTCCTTGACGGGCCCGACCCCGCGCGCGCCGACGACGATCAGCTCGATGCCGTCCCGCTCGGCCGCGGCGAGGATCGTCTCCGCGGGCTTGCCGACTTCGATGCGGCGGGTCACCGCGCCGGCCTGGAAGGGCAGGACCGACACGATGCGGTTGAGCAGACGCTCGCCGTCCTCCCGCATGCTGCGCTCGACCGTCGCGTAGATCTCCGCAGCGACCTCCGGCATCATCATCGGGTAGGCCGGCTTCGGCACGTCGATGACGTGCAGCAGCACCAGCGGCGCGGGCGCGGCGAAGTGACCGACCGCCCGTGCGGCCTCGTAAGCGGTGTCCGATCCGTCCACGGCGAGCAGCAGTTTCATGGCAGACTCCCTTTGCGATAGACCGCCCTGCCGGCGATCCGGACCCTGACGATCATCCCCGCGTCCGTCATTCCTGCCCCTCCGTCATTCCGGCGGAAGGTCGTCACCCCGGACATTTTTCATCCGGGGCCGGAATCCAGGTTCCGGACTGGACCCCGGCGTCCGCCGGGGTGACGGACTGGGCCCCGGCGTGCGCCGGGGCGACGGGACTGGGGTCAACCGTCCGCCGGGGTGACGAGAGCATCCGTCATTCCGGCGAAAGCCGGAATCCAGGTCTTCAATCCACGGACACCGCTTCCCGATGGCGCTGGGCGATCTCGGCGTTCAGGACGGCGGTCATGGGCTGCTCCGCTTCTTGCATGACTCAGAGGCCATGGCGCTCCGGTTGCCGGAACTAGCAGCAATCGTGCCGACAGAAACGCCGGTTTACGCAGGGAACTGCACGGTATGGCGTGGAGCGACGGTCCACGAATGCCACAGTCCGCGGGCTGGCGGTGGGGAGAATGGACACAGGGGGAGGAGGCGATCAGACTCGTCGTTCCGGCGGAAGGTCGTCACCCCGGACATTTTTCATCCGGGGCCGGAATCCAGGTTCCGGACTGGACCCCGGCGTCCGCCGGGGTGACGGACTGGGCCCCGGCGTGCGCCGGGGCGACGGGACTGGGGTCAACCGTCCGCCGGGGTGACGAGAGCATCCGTCATTCCGGCGAAAGCCGGAATCCAGAATCGCAGACTGGGCCCCGGCGTCCGCCGGGGCGACGGGACTGGGGTCAACCGTCCGCCGGGGTGACGAGAGCATCCGTCATTCCGGCGAAAGCCGGAATCCAGAATCGCAGACTGGGCCCCGGCGTCCGCCGGGGCGACGGTCTTGCTGACGGCTGATCGCTTCTTTGCTCTTCCATGGAACGCACCAAAATTCTGATCCTCGGCGCCGCGGGACGCGACTTCCACAACTTCAACGTCGTGTTCCGGGACGATCCCCGCTGGGAGGTCGTGGCCTTCACCTCGGCGCAGATTCCCAACATCGAGGGCCGGCGCTATCCGGCGGAGCTGGCCGGGCCCCTCTACCCCGAGGGCATCCCCATCCTGGCGGAGCGGGAGGGCGCAGCCCTGCTGGAGCGGGAGGCCATCGGCCAGGTGATCTTTGCCTACAGCGACGTCGCGCACGAGGAGGTCATGCACCGGGCCTCGGCGGCGCTCGCGGCGGGCGCCGACTTCCGGCTGCTGGGCCCGCGCGCGACGATGCTCCGGTCGAGCAAGCCGGTCGTCTCGGTCTGCGCGGTGCGGACCGGCTGCGGCAAGAGCCCGGTCGCGCGGCGCGTGGCGGCGCTGCTCCGGGAAGCGGGCCTCCGGCCCGCGATCGTGCGCCATCCCATGCCCTACGGGGACCTGGCGACGCAGGCGGTCCAGCGCTTCGCGACCCTCGACGACCTGCGGGCGGCCGACTGCACGATCGAGGAGCGGGAGGAGTACGAGCCGCACCTCGCGCGCGGGGACGTCGTCTACGCCGGCGTGGACTACGGGCGGGTCCTGCGCCTGGCCGAGTCCGAGGCGGACGTGATCCTCTGGGACGGCGGGAACAACGACCTGCCGTTCGTCGAGCCGGACCTGGAGATCGTGCTGCTGGACCCGCACCGGGCGGGCCACGAACGCGCCTACTTTCCCGGCGAGGCCAACCTGCTGCGCGCCGACGTGCTGGTGCTGACCAAGCTGGACACGGCGGAGCCGGGTCGCGTGGAGGCGGTGCGGGCGGCGGCCCGCGCGGCGAACCCGCGCGCGCTCGTGATCGAGTCGGCCATGCCGGTGACGGTGGATGCGCCGGCCCGCCTGCGCGGCGCGCGGGTGCTCGTCATCGAGGACGGCCCGACGCTCACCCACGGCGGGATGACTTACGGCGCCGGCGTGCTCGCGGCGCTCCGCGAGGGCGCGCGGGAGTTCGTGGACCCCCGGCCCTTCGCGGTCGGGAGCCTCGCGCGGTTGTACCTCGACCATCCGCACCTCGGGGCGGTGCTGCCGGCCATGGGCTACGGCGCGGCGCAGCTCCTCGAGCTGGAGCAGACGATCCACCGGACCGACTGCGACGTGGTCGTGATCGCCACGCCGGTGGACCTGCGGCGGCTCATCACGATCCCGCAGCCCGTCTGCCGCGTGACCTATGAATTCCGGGAGCTGGGCCGGCCCACGCTGCGCGAGGCGCTGGCCGGGCTGATCGAGCGGGCGAGGACGCATGCCTGAGCTCGTGCTGGTGGCGCTCGGCGGCAACGCGCTGGTCCGGCCCGGCGCGCGCGGCACGCTGGAGGAGCAGGCGGCGACGCTGCGCGAGGCGCTGCGGGTCGTCGTGGAGCTGATCGAGCGGGGCTTCCGGGTCCTGCTGACGCACGGGAACGGTCCGCAGGTCGGCCACATCCTGCTCCGCGTCCGGGCGGCGCGCGGCCTGGCCTACGACCTGCCGCTGGACGCCTGTGTGGCCCAGTCCCAGGGGGAGACGGGCTACCTGATCCAGGCGGCGCTGGAATCGCGGCTGCTGACGCGCGGTCGGGACCGGCCGCCGGTCGTCGCCCTGCTGACGCGGACCCTCGTGGACCGGCACGACCCGGCCATGGACGCGCCGAGCAAGCCCGTCGGGCCCTTTTACGACGAGGCGGAGGCGCGGGCGCTGCGGGCCGCCGGCGCGGCGGTGAGGGAGGACGCCGGGCGCGGCTGGCGCCGCGTCGTGCCGTCGCCGCGGGCGCTGCGGGTGCTGGAGGCCGAGGCGGTGGCGCGGCTGCTGGAGGCCGGGCACGTCGTGATCGCGGCGGGCGGCGGCGGGATTCCCGTGCGCGTCGCGGACGACGGCTCGCTCGCCGGCGTCGAGGCCGTCGTGGACAAGGACCTGGCGTCCAGCGTGCTCGCGGTGGAGCTGGGCGTGGCGCGCATCCTGGACCTCACCGCCGTGGACGGCGTCAAGCTCCGGTTCGGCACCCCGCAGGAGCGGCCGCTGGCCTCGCTGACCGTGGCCGAGGCCCGCCGCTACCTGGCGGAGGGCCACTTCGCCCCCGGCAGCATGGGGCCGAAGATCGAGGGGGCGATCCATTTCCTGGAGCGCGGAGGGCGGGAGGTGCTCATCACTTCGCCGGAGCGCGCGCTGGAGGCGTTGGAGGGCCGGGCGGGCACGCGGCTGACGGCCGACGGGGGCGGCGGCCCGCTCGTCCCCGGCGCACGCCGGCGCCGGAACGTGCGGGACTGGTCGGGTGCCCGGCTCTAATCCGGTCGAGCCACGCGAGCTCAAGGAGGAGGCGGCATGAAAGGGAGGACGGGGAGCGCAGCCGACAACCGCGGTCGGGGGGACCGCAGGGTCCAGGCGAAACGGCACGACACGTACAAGGCCAGGCGCAAGCCGCGGGGGACGACGGTCTGCCCGTCGTGCGGGGCGGTCTTCCAGAAGGGCCGCTGGACCTGGACCGCGAAGCCGCCGAAGGCCCGGGCGGCCACGTGCCCCGCCTGCCGGCGGATCAAGGATCACTACCCGGCGGGCGAGCTGACGGTCGCCGGCCCCTTCTACGCCGCGCACCGGGCGGAGGTCCTCTCGCTGGCCCGCAACGAGGAGGCCGGCGAGAAGGCCGAGCATCCGCTCGCGCGGATCATGGGGGTCCGGGACGAGAAGGAGGGCGTGGTCATCGAGACGACGGACGTCCACCTACCCCGGCGGATCGGCGAGGCGCTCCGCCGCGCCTACCAGGGCGAGCTGACCCTCTCCTACAACAGGGACCAGCAGTTCATGCGGGCGAAGTGGGTGCGGTGAGACGGCGGGCGCGGGTATGGGGAGCGGCGGGCGCGGGCCAGGTGCGAGCGCCGGGTCTCGGCTCGACCCCGACGGTCCGGCAAGGCGAGGACTACGTGATCTTGACTATCGGTGGAAATTCTGATAGCGTGACACGCCGTCGCGTCGGACCGGGGGAAACTGCTGATGGTCGCCAGGCTCGCGGCCTTCGTCCTGCCCTCGCTTTCGCTCGGGATCTTCCTCGTTGACCTCGCCACGCCGCTCGGCAGGGCGGTGTGGGCCGCCTACCTCCTGCCGCTCCTCCTCACCCTCCGGCTTCCGCAGCGATGGGCTCCCCTGCTGGCGGGGGCCGGCTTTAGCGTCCTGATCCTGCTCGGCGCCCTCGCCGCCCGGGGCGGCGCGTCCCAGGAAGTCGTCGTCTTCAACCGTCTCATGGGCGTGGCGGTCCTGTGGGTGGCCGTGTTGCTCATCCTCCTCTACCGCAGGACGGCGGAGGCCCACCGGTCCTCCGAGGGCCGGCTCCAGGGCGTCCTCGCCGCCGCACCGGACCCCATCGTCGTCACCGAACAGGACGGGACGATCCTGGCGTGGAACCGCTCGGCGGAGCAGACCTTCGGCTGGCGCGAGGACGAACTGGTCGGACAATCCGTCGAACGGATCGTGCCCGAGCCGTTTCGGGAGGTGCATCGGCGCGGGATGGCGCGTGGCCTGGCCGCGGGGGAAACCAGAGTCATCCGGCGGGACGGCTGGCTCACCGCGCTGCGGCGGGACGGCAGGGAAGTCCCGATCCTCTGCTCGCTGTCGGCCTGGACGGCCGGCGGCCGGATGCTCTACTGCGGGGTCCTGCGCGACGCCACCGACCTGCAGCGGCAGCAGCGCACCCTGGCGACGGACCTCGCCGTGGCGCATGTCCTGAGCGAGAGCGGGAGCCTGACGCAGGCGGCCGGGTCGTTCCTCAAGGCGGTCGGGGAGGGCCTGGGCGCCGACCTCGGGTTGCTCTGGCTCGACGGCGAGGGGGAAGGCGACCGGTGGCGGTGCGCCGGCCGCTGGGCCCGTCCCACGCTCGACGGGACGCTCGCCGACGCGCTGGCCGTGCCGGGGCGCGGCCCCTTCGTCGAAGGCCCGCCCGGCCGCGTCCGTCGCGCGGGCGGGCTGCAATGGGCCACCACGCTCTTGGCGGACGTGATGGATCCGCGGACGGACGCGGCCCTGCGGTCGGGACTGCGGGCGGTCTGGGGGTTCCCGGTCCAGGCCGGCGGCGGGACGATCGGCGTCGTCGAGTTCTTCGGCCGGGAGGCGCCGCCCCCCGACGGCGCGTGGCGCCAGAGGGGCCTGGTGTGGGGCGCGCAGCTCGGCCAATTCATCGAGCGACAGCGGGCCGAGCGGGCGCTGAGCCGCACCTGCGCGCAGCTCGTCGAGGCCCAGCGGATCGCCCACCTCGGGAGTTGGGACTGGGAGGTGACGACGAACCGACTGACCTGGTCGGACGAGGTGTACCGGATCTTCGGGCTGGCGCCGCGGGAGTTCGGCGCGAGCTACGAGGCTTTTCTCGCCCGCGTGCACCCGGACGATCGGCCGGCGGTCGAGGCGGCGGTCCGGGCGGCGCTGGCCGACGGGCGGCCCTACGGCATCGAGCATCGCCTCGTCCGGCCGGACGGGAGCGCGCGCTGGGTGCACGAACGGGCGGAGGTCCTGCGCGACGCGGCGGGCCAGCCGGTCCGGATGGTCGGGACGGTGCTCGACATCACGGAACGGAAGGAGGCGGAGGAGGCGCTTCGGCGGACGAACGCCCAGCTCTGCCAGGCCCAGAAGATGGAGGCGATCGGCCGCCTGGCCGGCGGCGTCGCGCACGATTTCAACAACCTGCTCACGGTCATCTCCGGCTACGCCCAGCTCGCGCTCGCCGATCCGGCCCTCCCCGCCCCGCTGGCGGAGGGGATCGAGCAGATTCGGCAGGCCAGCGAGCGCGGGGCTTCGCTCACCCGCCAGCTCCTCGTCTTCAGCCGGCGGGAGCGGGCGGCACCCCGGCCGCTGGACCTCAACCGGGCGGTCCTGCGCCTGGAGAAGATGCTGCGCCGCATCCTGGGCGAGGACGTGCGGCTGGAGATCGACCTGACGCCCGGGCTCGGGCCGGTGTTGGCGGACGAAATGCAGGTGGACCAGGTGATCATGAACCTGGCCGTCAACGCGCGGGACGCGATGCCGGCCGGCGGCACGCTGACGATCCGGACCGCCGAAGCGGTCCCGGAGGAGGCCCTCGATCCGCGGGCGGTCCTCGTCCCGGCGCCCGGCCCGGCCGTCATGCTCGCCGTGCGCGACACGGGCTGCGGCATCCCGCCGGAGGTCCTGCCCCGCATCTTCGAGCCGTTCTTCACCACCAAGGAGGCCGGCAAGGGCACGGGTCTCGGCCTCTCGACCGTGTACGAAATCCTGCGTCAATACGGGGGCGGGTTGGCCGTCGAGAGCCGGGTCGGGGAGGGGAGCGTCTTTCGGGCCTACCTGCCGAGGGCGGAGGGGGTCGAGGCGGCGTCCCGGGAACCGGTCGAGCAGCCGGCCCCCCCAGTCTCGGGAGGAACGGTCCTGGTCGTCGAGGACGACGAGCTGGTGCGGACCCTCGTCCGCCGGACCCTCGAGATCGAGGGATTCCTCGTGTTCGAGGCGGCCGACGGGTTCGAGGCCCTCCGCTCGTGCGAGGAACGGCGGGGCGGCATCCGGCTCTTGGTCGCCGACCTCGTCCTGCCGGGGATGGGGGGACGGGAGCTGGCCGGGCGGCTGCGGGCGCTCAACCCCTCCGTGCGGGTGCTGTACATCTCCGGGTACCTGGACCAGCAGCCGTCCCCGGAGGAGCTGGCCCGGGACGATGCCGCCTTCCTCGCGAAGCCCTTCTCCCCGAGCGGTCTCGTCGCCTCGGTGCGCGCGCTGCTGGCTTCCCCGCCCGCGGCGGGGTGAAGCGCCTCCGCGTTACCGCCGGCGCTCCGTCGTCGGACGCCCCGCCGCCCGGCACGGCGGCCCGCCCCTCACGTGCCGAGCGCGACGACCTCGCCGCGATGCGACGGGGCCCTCCGCGGCTTTCCGGCCAGGCGGTCCAGCAGGCGCGCAAAGCGGGGCCGCCGCGCCGTCCGGTTCCGCAGGATGCCCGGCTCCGTGACCCAGCCGCAGTTCAGGCACCGCCAGACCCTGAGCCAGAGGCCCCCGTCCTGGTCGGCCAGGTCCAGGAAGTGATCCACCGCCATCAATCCATGACAGCGCTCGCAATCCATGATCCCACCTCCCTATGCAGGACCTTCAGCCCTGCATTCCGGCGACCCGTCATTCCGGCAATTCGTCCGGCAGGGCGACATTCCTTCCCTCCGTCATCCCCCCGTCATTCCGGCGGAGGCCGGAATCCAGGGCCGACTCCTGGACCCCGGCGTGCGCCGGGGCGACGGACTGCGGTTCCCCGTCTGCCGGGGCGACGGCACTGGGCCCCGGCGTGCGCCGGGGTGACGGCCGGAGTCCACCGCATCCGATGCCCGGTCGCGTTCTTCAATGGCATTCCGTCGGGCAGAAGAAGACGAGGTAGAGCACGATCGCGAGACCGAGCGCCACGGCGCCGAGCAGCCACCAGGTCGTTGATTGCACGCCTTGCCTCCTTCGTCGGTCGCCTCTCGGTCGAGCAAGAGCAGTGCCATTAGGCAGCCGCGAGTGGTGCGGCGCGAAGCGTAAAAGGTTGAGAAGACACCCGACAAGGGCCTTCGCGCGCCCGTGATGCGGCACCGCTCTTCTCCCAACCCCGCAAACCTCACCCCGCCCGCCTCGCGTCTTTTGTGGCCTTCCGCTACAGGGCCCGCTCCGGGGACTGTGGCGGGATGTCCCCCGGGGCCGCCGTGCTTGGCGTAAAACTCTGCGATTGTGCGGGCACTGGAGTTGCGTCCGTTGCCACAGCGACGTCGGGACCCGGCCGAATCCTCCGAGCGCGGCTTTGGCTCTTACGGGCAGCGGGCCGGAGCGGCCCAGGCTTTTGAGGAGGAGTGTTCACGATGCGACTCAACGAGTGGCTGCGCCTGATCGCCGGGCTCTTCGTCCTGGCGGCCCTGACGCTCGGCGCGACGGTCCATCCCTACTGGAATCTCCTGGCCGCCTTCGTCGCGGCGAACCTGATTCAGTCGGCCTTCACCGGCTGGTGCCCGATGATGGCGCTGCTCCGCCGGCTGGGAGTCCGGGAATAATACGGAGCCGGGCGAATGGCACGGCGCCGGTGAGCGGTCTATAATGCGGCCGGAGGTGACGGTGTGAGGAAGGCCTGGGCCCTGCCGCTCGTCGCGGCGCTGGCGGCCTGCGGCCCGCAGGACGCGCAGCCGCCGGCCGCGGTGTCCGCGCCGGCGCCCGCCGTCGTGCGCGCCGCCGTGCTGGAGGTGAGGCCGGTGCGGGTGCCGATCATGGTCGAGGTGACCGGCCAGGTCGCGGCCGCCACCCAGGCGACGTTGGCCAGCAAGGTCCAGGGCATCGTCCAGGAGCTCCGGGTCCACGAGGGCTCGGCCGTCGCGAAGGGCGACACGCTGCTCGTGCTCGACAGCCGGGACCTGAGGGCCAACCTCGCCCGGGCGGAGGCCGAGGTCGAGAACGCGCGGGCGCAGCTCGACCGCATGCAGCGCCTCTTCGACCTGGAATCCGTCACCAAGCAGGAGTTGGACAACGCCACCCGCGCGTTCAAGGTCGCCGAGGCCTCCCGGGCGGCCGCCCTCGCCCAGCTCAGCTATACGGTCGTCAAGGCGCCCTTCGACGGGGTCGTCACGGAAAAGCGCGTCGAGGTCGGGGAGCTGGCCTCGCCCGGCCAGCCCCTGCTCCGGATGGAGGACCCCCGGCGCCTGCGGCTGGAGGCCACGGTGGCCGAGGGGGACTTGAAGGCGGTGACGCGCGGCGATCGGATCGCCGTCGTCGTGGACGCACTCGGGGACCGGCGGCTCGCGGGTACCATCGCGCAGATCCTGCCGACCGGCGACCCGAACACCCACACCTTCCTGGTCAAGGTGGACCTGCCGCCGACGCCCGGCCTCAAGACCGGCATGTTCGGCCGGCTCCAGCTCGAGAAGGGGGCGAGCGAGAGCCTGGTGCTCCCGAAGGCGGCCATGGTCGAGCGGGGGCAGCTCTCCGGCGTGTTCGTCGTGGGCGCCGACCTGATCGCGCGGCTCCGCTGGGTCAAGGTCGGGCGGACGCTGACCGGCGGGGTCGAGGTCCTGTCCGGCTTGAACGTCGGGGAGCGGGTCCTCGCCGATGCCGCCCAGGGCGCCAACGGTGCCCGCGTGGAAGCCATCGCGGCGGAATCGCCGCGATGAGGTGAGGGGTGACCGTGACGAGTCACCGCACTACCGGGTATTCCTGCGAAGTCCCCGGTCCGTCATTCCGGCGAAAGCCGGAACCCAGGGCCGGACTGGACTCCGGCCCCGGATTGCGAATGTCCGGGGCAGGCTTTCGCCGGGGTGACGGAGCAAGAACCGGGCTGACGACATCACTCAAGACTCTCATCGCATGACCCCTCGCCCCTCACCCCTCACCTCCCACGGATTGGCCGGGCGGCTCGCCGACCTCTTCATCGCCAGCAAGCTCACGCCGCTGATCATGATCGGCGTCCTGCTGCTCGGCGCCTTCGCGGTCCTGCTCACGCCGCGCGAGGAGGAGCCGCAGATCGTCGTCCCGATGGCGGACGTCTTCTTGCCCTTCCCCGGCGCCGCCGCGAAGGTCGTCGAGGAGCAGCTCACCAAGCCGATCGAGCGCGCGATCTCGGAGATCCGCGGGGTCGAGTACGTCTATTCGATCTCGCGGCCCGGCGGCGCGCTCGTCGTCGTCCGCTTCTACGTCGGCGAGCCGATGGAGCAGAGCCTGGTGGACCTCTACGACAAGCTCATGTCCAACCAGGACCTGCTGCCGCCCGGCGCCGGGCCCTTCCTGGTCAAGCCCCGCGACGTGAACGACGTCCCGATCGTCACCCTGACCCTCTGGGGCGAGGGGCAGACGGACTTCCAGCTCCGGCGGATCGCCGAGCAGGTCCTGGAGGAGGCGAAGAAGGTGCCGGGCACGGCCGGCGGGTTCTTGGTCGGCGGGCGCCCGCGCGAGCTGCAGGTGCGGATCGATCCGGCCCGGCTGCGGGCCTACGGGCTCACGCCGCTAAAGGTGGCGGCGGTGATCCAGGGCGAGAACGTCGCGCGGCCGGCCGGCCGCTTCGAGAGCCTGAACCGGGAGTTCCTCGTCGAGACGGGACGGTTCCTCGGCTCGCGCGAGGACCTGGAGGCGCTCGTCGTCGGCGTGCAGGCGCCGGCGACGCGGGCCGCGCGCGGTCCCGCCGCGGCGGACGAGGTGGGCGCGGCGCGGCCGATCTACCTGCGCCAGGTCGCGGACGTGACCGACGGTCCCGGCGAGGCGACGAGCTACGTCTGGTTCGGGCTCGGCCCCGCCGGCGCCGGTGAGGCGGTGGGCGTGAAACGTGAAACGAGGGAGGACCCGGCCGGGGCGTCCTCTCACGTCGCACCGCTCACGGTGCACGAGTCTCCGGCCGTGACGATCGCCGTCGCGAAGCAGGCGCGGACCAACGCGGTGACGGTGGCGGAGGCGGTGATCCGCAAGGCCGAGGAGCTCAAGGGGACGGTGATCCCCTCCGACGTGCGCCTGACCGTCACGCGGGACTACGGGGCGACGGCGGACGAGAAGGCGAACGAACTGCTCCGGCACCTGGGGATCGCGGTCGTTTCGGTCGTTGTCTTCCTCGGGCTCGCGCTGGGCCCGCGCCCGGCGATGGTCGTCTCGCTCGCGATCCCCTTGACGCTCGCGCTCACCCTCTTCACCTCCATGCTGATCGGCTACACGATCAACCGCGTGACGCTGTTCGCGCTGATTTTCTCCATCGGCATCCTCGTGGACGACGCGATCGTCGTCGTCGAGAACATGTACCGACACCTGCTGGCGGGCGGGCGTCCCCACCGCGAGGCCGCCATCTACGCCGTGGACGAGGTGGGCAACCCCACGATCCTGGCGACCTTCACGGTCATCGCGGCGCTGCTGCCCATGGCCTTCGTCTCCGGCCTCATGGGCCCCTACATGCGGCCGATCCCGATCAACGCCTCGATCGCGATGTTCTTCTCCCTGCTCGTCGCCTTCATCGTGATCCCCTGGTTCTGCCAGACGTGCTACCGGGAAGGCGTGAGGGGTGAGGGGTCGGGGGTGAGGGGTGAAGAGAGCCAGGAGAGAGGCGACCCCGTTCCGTCCCGATCCGAGGCCCCTCACGCTCCCCCCCGTCCTCCTCACGACTCTTCCGGGTTGTACCGCTTCTACCGCCGGCTGCTCGGGCCGCTGCTGGCGCACCCCCTCGTCGCCGTCGCCTTCTTCGCCGGCGTGGTCCTGCTGCTCGTCGCGTCGGTCTCGCTGTTCTACACGAGGACGGTGCCGGTCAAGATGCTGCCCTTCGACAACAAGAGCGAGCTGCAGCTCGTCGTGGACATGCCGGAGGGGACGACGCTGGAGGAGACGGCGCGCGTCACCCAGGCGTTGACGCGGGTCCTGGCGACCGTGCCGGAGGTCCGCCACTACCAGGCCTACGTCGGGACCGCCTCGCCCTTCAACTTCAACGGGCTGGTGCGGCACTACTTCCTGCGCCGGGGCTCGAACGAGGCCGACGTCCAGGTCGTGCTCGCGCCCAAGGAGGCGCGCCGGGCCCAGAGTCACGAGATCGCGCAGCGCCTCCGCCCGCGCGTCCAGGCCGTCGCCCGCGAGCACGGGGCGAACGTGAAGGTCGTGGAGGTGCCGCCGGGGCCGCCCGTGCTGGCGGTCCTCGTCGCGGAGGTCTACGGGCCGGACTACGAGCGCCAGGTCGCCGTCGCGAAGGACATCCGGGCCCTGTTCGAGCAGACGCCCGGCGTCGTGGACGTGGACGATTTCGTCGAGGCCGACCAGGTGAAGTACGTCTTCACGGTGGACCGCGCCAAGGCGGCGCTCGCCGGCGTGCCCTCGGAGGAGATCGTCCGGACGCTCCGCATGGCGCTGGAGGGGGAGCGGATCGGGCTGATGCACATGCCGCGGGAGAAGAGCCCGGTCCAGGTCCTGCTCCGGCTGCCGCCGGCCGAGCGAACGGGGCTGGAGCACTTTGGCGAGATCGCGCTCAGGGGGAGCGGGGGCGCGCTGGTGCCGCTGTCGGAGCTGCTGCGCGTCGAGCGGACGATCCAGGACCGGGCGATCCACCACAAGAACCAGAAGCCGGTCGTCTACGTCGTCGCGGACGTGGGGGGCGGGACGGAGAGCCCGGTCTACGGCGTGCTCGACGTCGGCCGGCGGCTGGAGGCCTACCGGCCCCCGGAGGGCTACGCGGTCGAGCAGTTCTACACGGCGCAGCCCTGGTCGGAGGAGCGGCTGGCGATGAAGTGGGACGGGGAGTGGCACATCACCTACGAGACCTTCCGCGACATGGGGATCGCCTTCGCCGTGGCGATGCTGCTGATCTATCTGCTGATCGTGGCGGAGTTCCAGTCGTTCCTGGCGCCGGTCGTCATCATGGCGCCGATCCCGCTCACGCTGATCGGCATCGTGCCCGGCCACTGGCTGACGGGCTCGTACTTCACGGCCACCTCGATGATCGGGTTCATCGCGCTCGCGGGCATCATCGTCCGTAACTCGATCCTGCTCGTGGACTTCATCGAGGCCGAGCGGCGCGCGGGCGTGCCGGCGGACGAGGCGGTGATCCGCGCGGGGGCGATCCGGACGCGGCCGATCCTGCTCACCGCCGCCGCGCTGATGGTCGGCGCCTTCGTGATCATCCTCGACCCGATCTTCCAGGGCCTGGCCGTCTCGCTGCTGTTCGGCGTCGGCGCGGCGACGTTGTTGACCCTGGTCGTGATCCCGGTCCTCTATTACCGCCTCACGACGGGCCGGCGGACGCCCGCCGAGCCGCCGCCGGCCGCCCCGGAGAGCGGGGACGGCGCCGGCCGCCCGGCGCCCGGTCCGCACGGCGAGGCCCCGGAGCCGGAGCCGGCCGGCTCGCCGCGTGCCCCCGGCGGCTTGCGGGATTTCCCCGGCTAAGGCATTATGCGGACCGACCGACGATCCGGTTGGCGGCCGGGCCGTCGGAGATCGAGCGGGATGGGGCCGGAGGCGGAGCGTTGACCGAGGCGGCGGAGACGGCGGGCGCGGGCGGCGGGCGGCCGACGGCGGCCCTCGACGGGGCGGGCCTCCTGCGCCTGGCGGGGGCCTGGACGATCCCGCGCCTCGCGGAGGTCGAGGAAGGGCTGGCCGCGCTGGCGGCGGGCGCCGGCCCCCTGACCTGCGACGCCGCCGGCATCACGGCGATGGACACGGGCGGCGCCTGGCTGCTCCGGCGGACGCTGGAAGCCTGGCGGACGGCGGGACGCACGGTCGAGCTGCGGGGGCTCGATCCGCGGTTCGCGGAATTGCTGGAGATCGTCGGCCGGCACGGTCCGGCCGGCAACGGGGCCGCCGCGGGCGCTCCCCCGCCCCCGAGGCTGGAGCGGCTCGGCCGCGCCGTCTGGGAGTGGGCGGCCCAGGGGCCGCGGGCCCTGTCGTTCCTCGGCGAGAGCGGGGTCGTGCTGGTGCGGCTCCTGCTGCGGCCGCGGACGATCCGCTGGTCCGCTCTCTTCGGAAGCCTGGAGCGGGACGGCGTCAAGGCCATGCCGATCGTCGGGCTGCTGTCCTTCCTGATGGGCATCGTCATCGCCTACCAGGGCGCGGAGCAGCTCAAGACCTTCGGGGCCAACATCTTCGTCGTGGACCTGGTCGGCATCTCGCTGCTGCGCGAGATCGCCCCGATGGTCACGGCCATCCTGGTCGCCGGCCGGTCCGGCTCGGCCTACACGGCGCAGCTCGGCGCCATGTCCGTGACCGAGGAGGTGGACGCGCTCCGGACGCTGGGGCTGTCGCCGATGGAGCTGCTCGTGCTCCCCCGCGTGCTCGCGCTCGTGATCGCGATGCCGCTGCTGACCGTCTACGCCGACGTGGTCGGGGTGTTCGGCGGCATGCTGATCGCCTCCGCCGAGCTGAGCGTGAGCTTCACGGAGTTCGTCACGCGGTTCGACGAGGCCGTCGCGCTGCGGCACTTCCTGATCGGGATCGGCAAGGCCCCGATCTTCGCGGTCGTCATCGCGCTGGTCGGCTGCTACCAGGGCTTCCAGATCAGCGGGGGCGTGGACAGCGTGGGCCGGCACACGACGATCAGCGTGGTGCAGGGGATCTTCCTCGTGATCGTGATCGACGCGGCGTTCTCGATCCTCCTGAGCTGGCTGGGGCTCTGACCGTGGCGACCGCGGGGCCGGCCGCCGGCGAGACGGTGATCGAGGTGCGGTCCGTCGCTACGCGCTTCGGGAGCGCCGTGGTGCACGAGGACGTGAGCCTGGCCGTGCGGCGCGGGGAGGTCTTCGCGATCGCGGGCGGGAGCGGCTGCGGGAAGTCGGTGCTGCTGCGGGAGATCCTGCTGCTCCAGCGGCCGACCGCGGGCGAGATCCGGCTCTTCGGGCGCGACAGCGCGACGATGACGGAGGCGGACGTGCTGGCGTTCCGGCGGCGGACGGGCATGCTGTTCCAGCAGGGCGCGCTGTTCAGCTCGCTGACGGTCGCGGAGAACGTCGCGGTGCCCCTGCGCGAGCACACGCGCCTGAGTCCCGGCCTCATCCGCGAGGTCGCGGCGATCAAGATCGGCCAGGCGCGCCTGCCGGCGGAGGCGGGGGCGAAGTATCCGAGCGAGCTCAGCGGCGGGATGCGCAAGCGGGCGGCGCTCGCGCGGGCCATCGCGCTGGACCCGGAGCTGCTTTTCCTCGACGAGCCGACGGCCGGGCTGGACCCGGTCAGCGCGGGCGCCTTCGACCAGCTCGTCTGGGACTTGAAGACGCTGCTCGGGCTCACGATCGTGATGGTCACGCACGACCTGGACACGCTCTGGCGCGTGGCGGACCGCGTGGCCGTGCTCGGGGAGGGGCGGGTGCTGGCGTTGGGCACGATGCAAGAGGTGGCGCGCTCGACGGAGGCCTTCATCCGCGAATACTTCCACGGCGCACGCGGGCGGGCGGCGGCCGCGGCGGGGGACGCCCATGGACACTAAGGTCAACTATACGCTGGTGGGGCTGTTCGTCGTCCTCCTCGGGGCCCTCCTCGTGGTCGGCGGGCTGTGGCTGAGCAAGGGCGATTACCGAGGCGCCTACGACCGCTACTACGCCTACATGCAGGAATCCGTCAGCGGGCTGAGCGTGAACGCCCCCGTGAAGTACCGAGGCGTCGAGGTCGGGCGGGTGAAGGAGGTCCTTCTCAACCCCGAGAACCCGGAGGAAGTGCGCTTGACGATGGACATCCGGCGCGGCACGCCGATCAAGGAGGACACGGTCGCGATCCTGGACACGCAGGGACTGACCGGTCTGGCCATCGTGAACCTGACGGGCGGCAGCAAGGAGTCCCCGCCGCTGCAGGCGAAGGAGGGGGAGGAGTACCCCGTGATCCAGACGGGTCCGTCGCTGCTCTACCGGATCGACACGGCGCTCTCGCGACTGCTCGCCGACCAGGCGGTGACCCGATTGCTGTCCGACGCGGACGGCGCGTTCCAGGACGCCCGCGCGGTGATGGACCAGGACAACCGCGCGGCGATCCGGCAGGCCCTGGCCGACCTGGCGACGGTCGCGCGCACGCTGGCGGCCCGGAGCGGGCAGGTGGACCAGAGCCTCGCCGGGGCCGCGCAGGCGTCGGAGAACCTGGCGCGCCTGACCCGCCAGCTCAACGAGCAGGTGCCGATCATCCTCGCGCGCGTGGACAAGTCGGCCGCGGCGATCCAGGCCATGACGGAGGAGCTGACGCGGACGGGCAAGACGGTGGGCGGGGTCGTCGCGAGCACGAAGCCCGACCTGGAGCGGTTCACGGGGCAGACGCTGGCCGAGGTGGACGCGCTGGTCGCCGAGCTGCGGGAGCTGACGGGGACCTTGCAGCGGGTGGCGCGGCAATTGGAGCGGGAGCCCGATTCGCTGGTCTTCGGCCGCCGCGGGGGACCGAGGGGGCCCGGCGAATGAGGGACCGGAGGCACGGAGCCATGAAGGACGGTCGCGGTCGGGCGGGGCGCGCGGCGCGGGCGCTGGCGGCCTGGCTCGGGGCGGCGGCGCTGGCCGCCTGTACGTTCGGCGGCGCGGGAGACCCGGTCCAGCACACCTATCTGTTGGGCGGCGACGGGCCGGCGCGGGCGGCCGCGCCGCCCGCGGACCCGCGCGCCGCGGCGACCCTGCTCGTCGGCCAGCCGCAGGCCCTGGCCGGCTTCGACACGCCGCGGATGGCCTACGTCGCGCGGCCGCACGAGGTGAGCTACTATGCGGCGAGCCAGTGGGCCGACGTCCCTGGCCGCATGGTGGCGCCCCTGCTGGCCCGAGCCCTGGAGCGCACGGGGGCCTGGCGCGCGGTGGTCCAGGGCGCGGGCGCGGTCCGCGCGGACTACCGGGTGGACGCGGACAGCCTGACCGTGGCCCATGAGCTGTTCGAGAAGCCGAGCCGGGTGCGGCTGGCGCTGCGGCTGCAGCTCGTCGAGACCCGCGAGCGGCGGGTTCTCGGCACGCGGGCCTTCGAGGTCGTCGAGGCGGCGCCGGGCGACGACGCCTACGGCGCGGCCCTGGCGGCGAATCGGGCCCTGCCGAAGCTGCTGGAGCAGGCGGCGGAGTGGGCGAGCGGCTGCATGAAGGACGCGGCAAAGGGCTGCTGAGTGCGGGACGCATGGCGGACGGGGTTCACCTTCGGCCTCACCTCTGGTATCATCACGACGCTCGGGTTGATCGTCGGACTCCACGCCGGCACCCATTCCCGCGCGGCGGTGATCGGCGGCATCCTGACCATCGCCGTGGCCGACGCCCTGTCCGACGCGCTCGGCATGCACGTCGCGCAGGAATCCGGGGGCCGGCATACGGGTCGGGAGGTCTGGGAGGCCACCGTCGCGACGCTGCTGTCAAAGTTTCTCTTCGCGCTCACGTTCGCGGCGCCGATGCTGGCCCTGCCCCTCGGCCCCGCGGTCGGCCTGAGCATCCTGTGGGGGCTGCTCCTGCTGGCGCTGTTGAGCTACCGGATCGCCCGAGCCCGGGGGGTCGAGCCCTGGCGGGTCATCCTGGAGCACTTGGTCATCGCGGTCGCGGTGATCGGGCTGACCCACCTGGTGGGCGATTGGATCGGGACGATGGTCACCTGAGCAGGCTGCCGGCGCGGGCGGCAGGTCGTCACCCCGGCAGGTCATTCCGGCGGAAGCCGGAATCCAGGACGATGCTGGACCCCGGCGTCCGCCGGGGTGACGGGGAGAGTCAACGGGCTGTGCACACGAGAAAGGGGGAGGTATGCGCACTCGAAAGGCGGGGCTGAGGGGACTCCTGGCGGCGGCGTTCGTGGCCCTGGCCGTGGGGGCGGGCGGGCCGGCGGCCCGCGGCGGGACCATGGCGGCCGAGGGCGTCAACCTGGTGATCGTGGACGGGATCGCGGTGCCGGACGTCGGGCCCCTGCCGACCGCGGTGCCGGTGCCCGAGACGAACCTGAACTACAAGGCCAAGGTGGAGCTGGGCAAGCAGCTCTACTTCGACGGGCGGCTCTCGAAGAACAACCAGGTGTCCTGCGCCTTCTGCCACATCCCCGGCGCCGGCTTCGCCGACCCGCGCCAGACGTCCATCGGCGTGGACGGCAAGGTCGGCGGGCGCCAGGCCCCCACCGTGCTGAACACCGCCTTCAACCCCATCCAGTTCTGGGACGGACGCGCGGGCTCGCTGGAGGAGCAGGCGATCGGGCCGATCCAGAACCCCGTCGAGATGGCCGAGACCCACGAGAACGTCGTGAAGAAGCTGGGCAAGATCAAGGGCTACCGCGACCAGTTCCGCGCGGTCTTCGGGGCGGACGTGAACCTCCAGGGGATCGCGGAGGCGATCGCCGCCTACGAGCGGACCGTGCTCTCGACCAACTCGGCCTTCGACAAGTATGCGATGGGCGACCGGCGGGCGATGGACGAGGCGGCGGCGCGCGGGCTGGCGTTGTTCCGGGGCAAGGCGCGCTGTATCCTCTGCCACAACGGGCCGAACTTCACCGACAACCAGTTCCACAACCTGGGCGTGCCGCAGGTCGGGCCGCTCGCGGAGGACCTCGGCCGCTACACCGTCACGAGGCGGGAGGCGGACAAGGGGGCGTTCAAGACGCCCACGCTCCGGAGCATCGCGCTCACCGCGCCCTACATGCACGACGGCGCCTTCAAGACGCTGGAGGAGGTCGTGGACTTCCTGAACAAGGGCGGCGGGCCCAACCCGAATCTGAGCCCGCTCGTCAAGCCGCTGGGCCTCACCGACCAGGAGAAGGCGGACCTGATCGCCTTCCTCAACGCCCTGACCGGCGAGATCGTCAAGGTGGAGATGCCGAAGCTGCCGAAGTGAAGGCGGGGAGCTATCACTGTTCACCCATCGGCCCCGCCCTCCGTCATTCCGGCGGAAGGTCGTCACCCCGTCCGTCACCCCGGCGAACGATCGACCATTCGCCCGTCACCCCGGCGAAAGCCGGGGCCCAGTCCCGTCACCCCGCCCGTCACCCCGGCGTTCGCCGGGGTGACGGGAGAGGGGTACTCCTTCGCCGGGGTGACGGGAATAGGGTGACAGGACGGCGTGGCAACTGTGCTCTTGGCTGACGGCAGACAGCTCTTCAGGAGGTCATGATGGACGTCCGTCCGAAACGCTACACCTACCACACCGCCGTCCGCTGGACGGAGCAGCGGAAGGGCCGGATCGCGGCCGGCGAAGGGAAGCCCGAGATCGAGGTGGCCACGCCGCCGGAGTTCAAGGGCCATCCGGGGATCTGGTCGCCGGAGGACCTCTTCGTCGCCGCCGCCAACGTCTGCCTCATGACCACGTTCCTCGCCTTCGCCGAGCGGGCAGGGCTGGGCTTCACCGCCTACGAGAGCGAGGCGGAGGGCGTCCTGGAGCTGGTGGACGGCAAGTTCCAGGTCACGACCATCACGCTCAAGCCCCGGCTCGCGCTCAAGCCCGGCGAGGACGCGGCCAAGGCGCGCGAGCTGCTCGAGAAGGCGGAGGCCCACTGCCTGATCTCCAACTCGATGAAGTCGCGGGTCGTGCTGGAGCCGACGATTTCGTAGGGAGCGGCCCTCAGCGCGCCGCCGCCAGCTTGCGGCACCCTTCGCGTTCGACGGTTCACGTCTCACGCCCGCTGTAGCATCTCGCGCCACTGCCTAGGGGCGATCCTGTGGCCTTTGGCCCCAGCCTCCCCGGCCCCTTCTTGCGCAAGTCCCCGAACAGCCCGAAAATAGACGCGGGGTCACCCTCTCCTGACATGGCACGCGAATCGCACTTTGGCGGCCCGACACGCCGGGCGTCGGGCGCTAACCGGGAGGTCTGGTCATGCGGAAAATGGGAATCGGTTCAGCTCTGGTGGTCGGGGCGCTGCTGGTCTGGGGCGGGACGGGGGGCGCGGACGAGGGCAAGAAGCTCAAGCAGAAGGTCGAGATGGCCGGCGCGGCGACGGTGACGATCGACCAGGCCGTCAAGACCGCTTCGGAGAAGGTGGCGGGCAAGGTCATCGAGGCCGAGCTGGAGACCAAGCACGACAAGACGGTCTGGGAGGTCGAGGTCGTCACGGCGGACGGGAAGGTGATGGAGGTCCACGTGGACGCGGCGACCGGCGCGGTCATCGACGTCGAGGACAAGGCGGCGGAGCCCAAGAAGGAAAAGAAAGACAAGAAGAAGGAGCGCAAGGGCCGGGACGACTGAGCGGGCGCGACCCCGCGAGGGAGGCGGCGACTCCGGCAGGGTGGACTGTTCGAACCTCAAGCCCGCGAGGGTTCGGCTCCGCCGCGTCCGACTGCGAGCGCGGCGGCCCGGGCGAGCGAGGAATGAATGATGGAGGAGGCGAGCGATGACGACGGTGGAGCATTCTCACCTCAAGGCCAAGGACATCATGAAGACGCGGGTGATGGTGGCGAGCCGGAAGGCCAGCGCGCGGGACCTGGCCGTGCACTTCCTCACGGGCGTCTTCAGCGGCCTGCCGGTGGTCGAGCGCGACCTGACGCTGGTGGGGGTCGTGAGCGAGTCGGACCTGCTCAAGGCCATCGAGCAGGATAAGGACCTGGCGGCGCTCACGGCGGATGACGTGATGTCCAAGCCGGCGCTCACGGTGGAGGAGCACACGCCGGTCAAGGACGTCATCCGGCATATCCTCAAGGCCAAGGTGCTCCGCCTCCCCGTCGTGCGGGGCGGCAAGCTGGTCGGCCTCATTTCGCGCTCGGACCTCCTGGAGCACCTGATCAGCAAAAAACTGTTCGCGGCGTACGGCGGGTTCTGAATCCTTCGGCGAGGGCCCGGCTCTCAGGCGAAAGGAACAGGTGTGGAATCAGGAGCCGGGGGCCGGCTCTGGGATTCTGGATTCAGGCCCCGGATGAAAAATGTCCGGGGTGACGACCTTCCGCCGGAATGACGGAGGGGTGGGATGGCGGAGCGCCGGCATGACGAGGCAGACGGCTGAGAGCAACAGGCGTCTTCACAAGGAGGAACAGCCATGACCTGCAACGTGGGCGGAGTGGAGCGGCCGATTCGGATCGTGGCGGGCATTCTGCTGGTGAGCCTGGGCGCCTTCGGCGGGCTGCCGGAGGGGCTGAGCCTCGCGGCCTACGTGGTGGGCGGGATCGCGCTGGTCACCGGGGCGATCGGCTACTGCCCGCTCTGGACCCTGCTGGGGCTGAACACCTGCGCGCCGAAGACGACCGGGAAGGCCTGAGCCGACTCGGGGAAGGGGCGAGGGGGAGACGCGGGGACGGGGGAAGGATTCGTCGCCGCGAGGGGCCTTTTCAACATCCTGTCCGGGGAAAGGAGCGGCCATGGCGAGGGTGGTGATCATCGGCGCATCCATCGGCGGGCTGCCGGCGGCCTACGAAGCGCGGGCCCTGTTGCCGAAGAAGCACAGGGTGACGGTGATCTCGAACGTGGACTCCTTCCACTTCGTCCCCTCCAACCCCTGGGTCGCGGTCGGGTGGAGAACGCGCAAGGACATCAGTTTCCCGCTCGGGCCGGTGTTGGAGAAGCGGGGGATCGAGCTTATCCGCGCGCCGGCGGAGCGGATCGAGCCGCAACAGAACCGGGTGATCACCGCGAAGGGCGAGGTCCCCTACGACTACCTGATCATCGCCACGGGGCCCAAGCTCAACTTCCCCGCCGTGCCGGGCCTCGGGCCCAGCGGCCATACCCAGTCCGTCTGCACGGTGGACCACGCCGAGCAGGCCTGGGGCTTCTACCAGGCCTTCCTCAAGAATCCCGGCCCGATCGTCGTGGGCGCCGCGCAGGGCGCCTCCTGCTTCGGCCCGGCCTACGAGATGGCCTTCATCCTCGACGCGGACCTGCGGGCCAAGAAGCTGCGGCGCAAGGTGCCGATCCACTTCGTCACGGCGGAGCCCTACGTCGGCCACATGGGCTTGGGCGGCGTCGGCAAGTCGCGGCGCCTGATGGAGGACGAGTTCGCGGACCACTCGATCAAGCCGATCGTCAACGCCGTGATCAAGGAAGTGCAGCCGGGCAATATGGTCCTGGAGGACGGCCAGGAGATTCCCTTCCGCTACTCGATGATCATCCCGCCCTTCGCCGGCGTGGACGCGGTGGCGGGCACGCCCGGGCTCTGCAACCCGAAGGGGTTCGTGAACATCGACGCCTACCAGGCCAATCCCAAGTATAAGAACATCTACGCGGTCGGCGTCTGCGTGGCGATTCCGCCGGTGGAGCAGACGCCGGTGCCGACCGGCGCGCCCAAGACCGGGTACATGATCGAGTCCATGGTGTCGGCGGCGGTCCACAACATCAAGGCGGACATCGAGAACGACCCCAAGCGCGAGACGGCCACCTGGAATGCGATCTGCCTGGCGGACATGGGCGACACGGGCGTGGCCTTCGTGGCTCTGCCGCAGATGGCGCCGCGTGACGTGACCTGGGCCAAGAAGGGCAAGTGGGTCCACCTGGCCAAGGTGGGCCTGGAGAAGTATTTCCTCTACAAGATGAAGCGTGGCGTGAGCGAGCCCTACTACGAGAAGGCCATCCTCAAGGCCTTGGGCATCGCCAAGCTGCAACAGCGGGCATGACCGTCGCGGCCGTCGGGAAACGGCTGCCGACCCCTCGGGTTTGGCCGGGATATGCCGATAGACTACGGAATCGACGGATATTCCGCCCCGATGCCGGAGGGGCCGGTCCGGCCGCAGGGACCGTGGTCGTGGCGGGGCGGCCCGGCGGTGATCGGTTGCGCCTGTCTCTGGCTCGCCGGCTGCGCGACGCCCGCGGCCGAGGGCCCGACGATCCGCGAGGCGCTCGTCGGGATGGCCAAGCAGGAGCTGCTCCTCTGCGCCGGCCGGCCGGACCGGGAAACGCCCATCGAGGGAGGCATGGCGCTGGTCTACATCCGCGCGGGCGGCGCCCTGGAGGATTCCTTCGCTGTCTCCAAAGCCAGCCTGCCGCGCCCGCCCCATGCCTGCCTGGCCCTCCTGAAAGTCCGGGACGATCGTATCGTCGAGGTCCGCTACGACTCCGAGCCCAAGGGTGTCTATGCCGAGGATCATTGCGACGAAATCTTCGAAGGCTGCCGGCGCTGACGGGGGCGCGTCTGCGACGCGGCTGAGGCCCAGACCGGGCGGGCGGTGGCCGTGGCACACCTGATCCTGGCCCTGCTCGCCGGCCTGCCGGTCGGGATGCAGCTCGGGTTGACGGGCGCCGGCGGGGCGATCGTCGCCGTGCCGCTGCTCGTGTACGTGGCGGGCGTGCCGGTGCAGCAGGCCGTGGCGATGTCGCTCGTCATCGTGGCCGCCTCCGCGCTGGCGGGGGTCTGGGAATACGGGCGGGCCGGCGAGGTCCGGGGACGGGCGGTCCTGGCCTTCGCCCCGACGGGGCTCCTGGGCTCCTGGGTGGGGGCCTATGGGCACCGCCTGGTGCGGGGGGAGGTCCTGCTCGTCCTCTTCGGGTTCCTCTTGCTCGCGGCGCGGGCCCTGATGATGACGCAGGGCCGGCGGGTCGTCGCGGGGGACGAGGGGCGTTGCGCGGTCGCCTTTCCCCGGACATGCTGGCTCACGATCGCGGCCATCGGCCTGGTGGTGGGCGTCCTCAGCGGCTTCTTCGGCGTGGGAGGCGGGTTCATGATCGTCCCGGCGCTGATCCTCATCCTGAAGTTCCCCCAGCGGGTGGCGATCGGGACTTCGCTCAGCGTGATCGCGGTGATCGCCCTGGGCGGCGTGGCCGCTCACCTGCGGCTCGGCCAGCTCGATCCGCGCGTCACGGCCCTGGTCGCGCTCGGGGGGCTGGTCGGCCTCCTCGCCGCCGCGCGGCTCGGCCGCGTCGCCCCGCCCGCCGCGGTCGGCCGCGTCACCGCGGGCGTGACGGTGAGCCTTGCGCTCTGGCTGATCCTGGTCAACGGTTTCAAGCTGCTGGGAGGGTCGTGATGACGCCCTCGACGCCCCCGGACCCCGGCGCGCCGGGCTTCCACACCCCCGTGGGCTCGCGGCGCCAGCTCTTTCGCTGGGTGACCGCGGCCGCCGCCGCCCTGATCGGCCTGGGCCTGGCCGTCCCGCTGATCGGCTACGTGATCTCCCCAGCCCTGCGCCGCCGGGAGCGGCCCTGGGTGGAGGTCGGGGACGTGGACACGCTCCCGGTCGGCACGCCGACCCAGCTCGACCACGTCCTGGAGATCAAGGACGGCTGGCTCTCGGCCACGGCGCACAAGGCGGTCTGGGCGGTCAAGCAGGAGGATGGCAGCGTCACGGTCTTCTCCCCGATCTGCACGCACCTGGGCTGCGGCTACCGCTGGGACGACGGCGACCGCCGATTCAAGTGCCCCTGCCACGGGAGCGTGTACGACGTGGCGGGCAAGGTCCTGGCCGGACCCGCCCCGCGGCCGCTCGACCGGCTGCCCGTCAAGGTGGAGCAGGGCCGCCTGCTCGTCATGTACAAGGAGTTCAAGTCGGGGTTGCCGACCCAAGTCGAGCTGTGAGGAGATTGGGTGATTGATGAGTGAGTGATTGGACTGTTCAGGGGCCCGCACCGGCCGATTCCCCGATCACCAATCCTGCAATCGTCAATCCGCCCATCCGACAATCGCCCATGGCGTCTCGTCTCTACGACTGGCTCGACGGCCGGATCAAGCTGCGGCGGCTCGAGCGGACCCTGCTCGACGAGCCGATCCCCGGCGGCGCGAGCTGGATCTACGTCTTCGGCTCCGCCACGCTCTTTCTGTTCGTGCTCCAGGCGATCACCGGCATGTTCCTGGCGGTCTATTACGCCCCGACGCCCGACCACGCCTACGACAGCATCCAGTTCATCGAGCAGGAAGTCACCTTCGGGGCCTTCATCCGCGGCCTCCACCACTGGGGCGCCTCCGCGATGGTCGTGGCGATCGGCCTGCACATGCTCCAGGTCTTCCTCTACGGCGCCTACAAGCCGCCCCGCGAGCTGATGTGGATGGTCGGAGTCGTGCTGTTCCTGATCACGATGGGCTTCGCCTTCACCGGCTACCTGCTGCCCTGGGACCAGAACGCCTACTGGGCCACGCAGGTGGGCATCAACATGGTCGGCACCGTGCCCGTCGTCGGCGACCTGCTGGCCCGCGTGCTCCGCGGGGGGGAGACGCTGGGGGCGCTCACGCTCTCCCGGTTCTTCGCGGTCCACGTGCTGTTCCTGCCGGCGCTGCTCGCCTCGGGGATCCTGCTGCACCTGGTCATCCTTCGCCGCGTCGGGCCCGCCGGGCCGTGGCGGGACGACCAGGCTTCGCTCGGCAGCGAGACCTTCTACCCGCGCCAGGTCTACATGGACGCGGTCGTGATGCTCGCGATCTTCGCCGTCGTCGCCGTGCTGGCCGCGACCGTCCGCTTCCCGCTGGCGGACAAGGCCAACCCCTCGGACACGACCTTCGTCCCCGTGCCGGAATGGTATTTTCTCTTCTACTACCAATTGCTCAAGTACGTGCATGGCCCGCTGGAGCCGCTGGCGACCTGGGTTCTGCCGGCCCTGGTCGTTCTGCTCCTCCTGGGCTGGCCCTTCATCGACCGGAACCCCGCGCGGCATCCGACGGCTCGGCCCGTCGCACTCACGGCCGGCGGGCTGTTCCTGGCCGTCGTCTTCGCGCTGCTGGGTGTATCCCTCCGCGACCTGTACGCGGTGCCGCGCGAAGACCCCTCCGTCGCGCGGGGCAAGGCGCTCGTCGCCCAGTTCGGCTGCACCGGCTGCCACCGCATCCACGGGACGGGCGCGGCGATCGCGCCGGACCTCTCCTACGTCGGGGACGCCCGCCCCGACCGCGCCTGGCACGAGCGGCATTTCCGCGACCCGCAGGCGGTCGTGCCCGGCTCCTTCATGCCGAAGTTCCCCCTGACCGACGCGCAGGTCCGGGACCTGACCAGCTACATGCTCAGCCTGAAGAAGGCGCCCGCCGGCGACAATTCCTGAGTGCCTCCCGCGCCCTCGAAACAGTTGAATCCTCCGCTCGGGGTCAGTCTCTAATGCCCTGTCCATACCCTCCGCCCCGACGGGGGCGGAGCCGGACGCCATCCACTTCATTTCATCCAAGGAGGTTGCGATGCGAGTCCTGTGGTCCGTTCCGCTGACGCTCGCCGTGGCGAGCGTCGCCGCGATGGGCTGGCCGACGCCGGCCGGGGCCGGGTCCCCTTCCCCCGCGACGGGGTACGACATCCACGTCCAGGCGCCCCACGTGCACCAGGACGGCACGCTCGGCGGGCCCTACCACCACTACTGCAAGGGCATCTCGGACAAGATCCTCCAATGTCTGATCTTCGAATCCACCGACCCCAAGGCGCCGCTCGTCGCGGTCGAGTACTTCGTCGCGAAGGACCTCAGCCGGAAGCTGCCCGCCATTAAATGGCACCGCCACTTCCACGACCATAAGGTCGAGATCGCGACCGGCCGGGTCCAGGTGCTGGAGCCGGCGGACCAGGCCAAGGAGATCGCCGAGGCCGCGTCCGGCACCGACGGCGTCATCTACCACCTCTGGCAGAAGGGCCAGGAGTTTCCGGACGGGACGGTGACCTTCCCGCAGTCGGTCGGACACAGCTTTCCCGGCCACGGGGACCGGTAGGCCGATCGCGCGGAGGCAGGGGGCCGCGCCGGCCTGCGCCGTGGGGCGGAGGCCGGTACCGGTCCGCCCCCGCGCGGGCATGAATCGAGCGGCATGAACGGGAGCAGAGGAAAACGTCTCACGCCGGCCCTCGCCCTCGTGTTCGGGCTTGTCGCGCGGGGCGGGGGGCTCGCGGCGGACGCGGAAGTCCTCAAGCCGCGGGTGCCGGTCGACCAGCTTGGCGCGGCGCGGGCGATCGTCAACCCGCTCCCGGCCACGCCGGAGAACCTGGCGCGGGGCCAAGCGATCTTTTTCGGCAAGGGCTTCTGCGCCACCTGTCACGGCCGCGACGGCCGCGGCCTGGGCGACGTGCCCGGTCTCGTCGGCCGGCTGCCCAGGAACTTTACCGACCGGGCCTGGCAGGCGGCGAGGACGGACGGCGAGCTGTTCTGGATCCTGCAGAACGGCAGCCCCGGCACCGACATGGCCTCCTTCATTCCCCTGGTCCTGACAGAAGAGGAGGCCTGGCAAGTGCTGCTCTACGTCCGTGCCTTCGGGCGGCCGTGACGCGGCCGAGGCGGGAGGGGCGCGGGCTCCGGAGCCTCGCCAGGAGCCTGGGATGGGCCGGGGTGAGCCTGCTGGCCGCGCCCTGGCTGGGGGACGCTCCGGCGGCCCAGGTGTCCGTCGAGGCTTCCGGCGCCCTCTACTACACCGACGACGTGGCGTTGTTCTCGGCCGCCCGCCGCCTGGCGCTCCGCGAGGACCCGACCCAGCCGGTCATCGAGAGCAAAGGCCTGGGGGACGACATGGTGTACGAGCCGGCGCTGGACGTCCGCCGGACCGCCCGCTCCTCCTGGGGGCAGACCGAGCTCTCGCTGGAGATGCAGGGGTTCGTCTACGCCCGGAACCCGGCCTTCAACCACGGGACGGGTCGGCTCGGGCTGGCCCATACCTTCGCGACCAGGACGACGGTGCAGTTGTTCTATTATCTGGCGCCGGACCTCTTCCTCGGCACCAACCGCGACCGGCGCGGCGCGGGGCTGCCGCCCGCGGCGGAGCGCGTGACCACCCAGTTCGGGAGCGTCCACCTCGAGCAGCAGGTCGGGCGGGCCGTGAACCTCCGGCTGCTCGGCCGGTACGGCGTTCGGGAATACAACGACGCCTTCGCTCACCGCGACACGACCTTCTGGACGCTCGGCCCCCACGTCGAGTGGCAGATCACGCCGCGCTGGGACCTGCTCGTCGGCTATCACTACGAGCGGGGGCTGGCCGACGGACGGTTCCAGCCGCAGCTCCAGGACGACGTGTCCTACGTCAACCACTACCTCTCCATGGAGACGACGGTCCGGGTGCTGGATCGGACCTCCGTGGGGCTGGGCCTGCACTACGAGCGGAACATCTACACGACCTCGCTCGCGGGCGACGACCGGCGCGGCGGGTACGAGGACGTCTACCAGGTCGAGGTGGATGTCCGGCGGGCGATGACGGACCGCTTCGTCCTCACGGCTGGCGTCCAGCGGTCGGAGCGCAAGGCGAGCTTCGAGCCGTCCGCGTTCATCGACGTCAACGCCTACGTCGGCGGGGAGTACCGCTTTTGACCGACGCGGCCGGCGCGTGGCTGCCGTCCTGGCCCTCTCCCGCGCCCGCCCCCTCGCGCCCGCACGGCCAAGCGGCTCGCGCGCTGATGGTCGTTCCGAATCCGTCGGCTCCCGCCGCTGTCGCCTAACGCTACAGGCTTCCGGCGGGGCACTGTAGCAGGACTCCCCCGCCTCACGGTCGCCGCCGCGCCGAACCGCTCGAAGTCCGTGCTTTTCCGCGCCGGCGAACCCCTCGGAGCCCCGGTCCCCCATGGCACCCCTCTTGCTCCCTCCCCGAGCAGTCTTTCCCCTCTTCCGACACCGCGAGAGGCTGAGCGATGAGGAGCGCCGCGCGAACGTTCTGCGTCATCTGCGCCCGGCGAGGGACCGGTCGGCGCAAGTCCGGCCCGCCCGGCGGGCTCGCCCTGCACGGCCTGGAATTCACGCGGGCCGCGCTGCTCGCCGGACGACGGACGGCGGTCGGATAAGGAGGCGCGATGACCGAGGTGAGCTTCGGCAGGATTCTGGTTCCGATCGACTTCTCCCCCTGCTCGGAGGAGGCGTTCCGGGTCGCGCTGGCGCTTGCGCGCCAGTTCGGCTCGGAGATCCTGCTCCTGCACGTCGTGGACACGAAGGCCCTGGATGCGCTCAACGCGCTGGGTCTGGCCCGGCCGTCGGAGGAGACGGAGCAGCGCCGCCGGCTCCGGCACCAGGCGCGGCTGAACGCGCGCCGGCTCCTGCTGGATGCCGAGGCGGGCGGGGTCAAGGTCCGGCGGCTGCTCGCCGAGGGCGCGCCCTTCGTCGAGATCGTGCGGGCGGCGCGCGCGGAGGGCGCACAGCTCGTCGTGATGGGGAGCTACGGCGGTCAGACGGGTAACGTGGAGAAGATCTTTTTCGGCAGCACCGCCGAGAAGGTGGTGCGGACGGCGGGCTGTCCGGTGCTCTGCGTGCCCCTGCGGCCCAGACCGCAGCCGGCCGGGCGCGCGGGGAAAAAGTGAAGGGAAGGCCCCGCTCGTCGCGTTGAGCGGCGGGCGGGCCGGACACGCCGGGAAGGGAGGGCGCATGACACGGACAGGACTGAGGAGGATGGGCCGCTGGAGCGGGGGCCTGGCCCTCGCGCTGGGGCTGGCGTTGACGGCGCTGCCGCGGGCGGACGCCCAGCACGAGCAGATCGTCCAGGTGACGATCAAAGATTACACCTTCGTCACCAAGCAGGCGCCCCTGCAGCTCAGCACCCCGACCGTGATCTTCGTCCGCAACGAGGACGCGGTGCGCCACGATTTCGGCTCCACGCTCTTCCAGGGGAGCATGACCCGGGTGGAGAGCGACGGGACCACGTCCTACGGGACGGGCATCGGGGGCGTCTACCTCGACCCGGAGCGGCAGGTGGCCGTCCGGTTCACGATCGAGAAGCCGGGCAAGTATCAGTTCAAGTGCTCGATCCACCCGGAGATGAAGGGCGAGATCCTGATCCTGAGCGTCAACGCGGTCTGACGGCGGAGGACCATGGGCGGAGGGCCATGAAGGACCTGGTGACGCGCATCCTGCTCGCGACGGACGGCTCCGCTGGTGCGCGGCCGGCGGAGGAGGAAGCCCTGCGGCTCGCCTCCGCCTGCGGCGCGCCGCTCGACATCCTCCACGTGCTGGAATTCGCGCCGGGGATGGACCCGGAGTTTCCGGTCAACCGGCTGTACCTGGAGGAGCTGCAGAAGCAGGCCGCGCCGCGCCTCGACGAGCTGCTCGCCCGCGCGAAGAGCGCCGGCCAGGCGGCCCGCCACGAGCTGGTCGGCGAGCCGGCCGAGCGGATCGTCGCCAAGGCCCGGGAGGTCGGGGCCGACCTGATCGTGCTCGGGACGCACGGGCGCAGCGGAATCGAGCGCATCCTGCTGGGCAGCACGGCGGAGCGGGTCGCCGCGACGGCGCCCTGCCCGGTGCTGACCGTCCGGAGCGCGGGCCGTCCCGTCCCGGGCCTCCGCCGCATCCTGGCGGCCGTGGATTTCTCGGATTGCTCGCTCGACGCGCTGGAATACGCCGCGGCGGCGGCCGGCTGGTTCGGGGCCTCGCTCCTGGTCCTGCACGTCGTGGAGCCGGTCGTCTACGGGCTGGACTTCACGCTCGGTGACGTCGCGCAGGGGCGGGCGCTGCGCGCGAAGTGGGAGGCGCGCCTCACGGAGCTGACCGACGCGATCGGGCGCCGCGGGTTGTCCGCCGAGCCGATCCTCTCGGGCGGCCTGCCCGCCGAGACGATCGTCTCGACCGCCCGCGACCGCGGTTGCGACCTGATCGTGATGGGCACGCACGGGCGGCGCGGCGTCTCGCACCTGGTGAGCGGGAGCGTGGCGGCAGCCGTCCTGCGCCGAGCCGACTGTCCCGTGCTCACGGTGAAGAGCCCGAAGTTCCGGCGGCCGCCCGCGGAGGCGGCGAGGAGCGGCGACTGAGGCGCATCCGGAGGGCCGCGGCCGGCGGCTCCCGACCGGAGAAACAGGGAGGAGGGCATGGCACGGACAGCGCGAACGAAGCAGGTTGGGCCGGCCGACGCCGCGGGCAAGAGCGCGCCGCCGGGCGGGCGGGGAGAGGTCCGGGCCTCGTCGGCCCCCGCCTCGCGGACGGGACCGGTCCGGCCCGTCGCCCCGCCGGACGACCTGTGGGAGCGGATCGCCCGCAAGGCCTACGAGCTGTACGAGCGGGGCGGCCGCCGGGAGGGGCGTGCGCTCGAGGACTGGCTGGAGGCCGAGGCGACCGTCATGCAGGAGCTGCATGAAGCCCGAGAATGAGGCTGGGCGGGGAGCGGAGGCGGGCGTCGAGCCCGCGCTGGCGGCCCTGCTGGCCCGGCTGGAGACCCTGGCGGAGGCGCCCGGGTTCGCCGTCCAGCGGCAGGTCGCGCTGAGTCGCGCGCTCCGCCTCTACCTCGACTCCGCCCGGCCCATTCCCCTCGGTCCCACGGAGGAGGAAGTGGCCCAGGCGCAGCTCTATCTCTATGCGGACTACTTTCCCGAGGACGGCCAGCTCTCGCTGATCGAGCAGCTCCGGGACCTGATCGAGGTCCACGTGCCGGCCGAGGAGCGGGCCTGGCTCGACCCGCTGCGCCACTCCTACCTGGACCTGTTGGACGTCGTCGAGACGGGGAACGGCGGGGGGACGTTTCTGCTGCGCTCCCTCGGGGACGGACGGACGGACCGCGCGGCCGCCGGCGCGGCGGCGGGCCGCGCCCGGCCCGGACAGGTCCTGCTCGGGCGTCCGGTCCGGGGGTCGACGCGGACGATCCTGGTGGGCGGGGCCGTGGTCCTGTCGGCCGCCCGGGCGAGGACGATCAAGCGGGGCGCCGACGAGTGGCGGCGCGAGCTGGAGAGCGATCTCGGCGACTTCGCCCTGGGCGAGTGGCAGGAGTTCGCGAAGCGGTACGGCTACATCCTTCTCTGGCAGCTCGCGCAGGCGCGGGTGGAGGCGTTGCGGCGGGCGATCGGCCGTATCCGGTACCGGACGGAGCGCGGCGAGCCGTTTCTCTACGCCAGGGCGCTGTACGAGCACGACGACCCCGGGGGCCTGGCCGCGGGGATGGCCCGGTGGGAGGGCTGGAAGCTCGAGTCGTCCGCGGGGGGCGACCCGACGACGGCGACCTGGGTCCTGACCGAGGGCGCGGCGCCGGTCGTGGCCGGCCGGGTGACGCTCACGCCGACGCAGGTCTGGGTGGAGTGCGACGGGCGGGAGCGGCTCGACGCGGTCAAGCACCAGCTCGCCGGCGCCTTCGGCTACCGGCTCCATTTCCGCGGCGAGACCGTCGAGCCGCCCGCGCCGCCGCCGATCCCCCTGGACCTCTCGACCGACGAGGAGCCGCCCCTCCTTGCCACCGTGTCGGCGGAAGAATCGCGCCGGCTCGCCGCCGCTTTCCTGGAGGCCTGCTACCTGGACTGGGCCGACCGGCCTTCGCCCGCGCTCAAGGGGCAGACGCCCCGCCACGCGGCCCTCGATCCCAAGACCAGGCCGCGGGCGGCCGAGCTGCTCGTTCGGATGGAGCGGGACGACCCGTCCCCGCGCTGGTGCGGCGCGCCCGCGTACGACTACGGACGGCTGCGCGCGCACCTGGGGTTGTAACGCACCGGCCCGCCCGCGGCGGAAATCCCGTTGCGCCGTCGTGAACGAACGTGGTTAGAATGCGCCATGGCTTCCCCCCCGTCGCCGCCCGAGCCCGGAGTCCTATCGGCCGACGCGCTCCAGACGCTGATCGAAGTCCTCCGGGGGCGGGGCTACCGTGTTCTGGGACCTGTGCCCCGGGACGGCTCGGTCCTCTGGGACGAAGTGCGCCGCGCCGACGAGCTGCCGCGCGGCTGGCGCGACCGGCAGGAGCCGGGCCGCTACCGGCTGGAGCGGAGCGGGAGCGGCCGCTACTTCGACGTGGTCCACGGGCCCGAGTCGCTCAAGCGGTTCGCCTTCGCGCCGCGCGAGCGGCTGCTGACGATCGAGCGGCCGGGCAAGGCCGTCGCGGTCCGGGCCTCTCTCCCGGAGCCGGAGCCGACGGCGCTCCTGGGCGTCCGCGCCTGCGACCTCGCCGGGCTCGGCATCCAGGACCGCATCTTCCTCCACGACGCCGTCGCCGACCCCTATTACCGCGCCCGTCGCGCGCGGCTCTTCCTCGTGGCGGTGCATTGCACGCGCGCGCTCGAAACCTGTTTCTGCGCCTCGATGGGAACGGGGCCGCGGGCGACGGCCGGCTTCGACCTGGCCCTGACCGAGGCGGACGACGGGTTTCTGATCGAGGCGGGGAGCGACGCCGGCCGGGCAGTCGTGGCCGCGCTGCCGGTCGCCGCGGCCGGTCCGGCGCGGACGGCGGAGGCCGGCGCGGCGATCGCCGCCTGCGCGGCGAGCCAGAGCCGGGGGATCGACGGGACGCGCCTGCCCGGAGCCCTGACCGGCGCGCACGAGCATCCGCGCTGGGACGAGGTCGCCGCCCGCTGCCTGGCCTGCACGAACTGCACGATGGTCTGTCCCACCTGCTTCTGCCACCGGGTGGAGGAGGTGCCGGACCTCGGCGGGGCGCGGGTGGAGCGCGCACGCCTGTGGGACTCCTGCTTCACCGAGGAGCACGGCTACATCCACGGGAAGAACCTGAGGCCGACGATCAAGAGTCGGTATCGCATGTGGCTCACGCACAAGCTCGGCACGTGGATCGAGCAGTTCGGCATGTCCGGCTGCGTCGGCTGCGGCCGCTGCATCACCTGGTGCCCGGTGGGGATCGACCTGACCGAGGAAGTCCGGGCGCTGACGGGAGGGCGCGGTTAACCCCCGCCCCTCGCACCGGCGGACGTGTCCCCCGGGCGGACGGGGAACCGCAGTCCGTCACCCCGGCGGACGGAGGACCGCAGTCCGTCACCCCGGCGCCGGTTCACCCTTTCCGTCACCCCGGCGAAAGCCGGGGCCCAGTCCCATCACCCCGTCCGTCACCCCGGCGGACGCCGGGGCCCAGTCCGGAACCCTGGATTCCGGCGTTCGCCGGAATGACGGATGGCGGAATGACGGAGAGGGGGGACTGACGGATGGCCGGACGGACGCATCCCCGGGATGACGAGCGATGAACCCCTACGACATCATGCCCGCGACGATCGTCGCCAAGCGGAAGGAGGCGGAGGGCGTCTACACCTACCGCCTCCGGCTGGACGACCCCGAGCGGCGCCGCGCCTACCGTTTCGCCGGGGGCCAGTTCAACATGCTCGCCTGTTACGGCGTCGGGGAGGCGGCCATCTCGATCGTCTCGGACCCGGACGAGCCGGAGCTGCTGGAGCACACGATCCGCCTCGTCGGCCGGGTCACGGGGGCGATCGGGCGGCTCGGCCGTGGCGACGCCCTCGGCGTCCGCGGGCCCTTCGGGCGGGGTTGGCCGTTGGAGGAGGCGCGGGGCCGGGACGTGGTCGTCGTCACGGGCGGCCTCGGCTGCGCGCCCGTCGCCGGTGCGATCGAGTACATTTTCCGGCGCCGCTCCGCCTACGGGGCGGTCAAGATCCTCCACGGGGTCAAGACGCCGGAGGATCTCCTGTACCGCCGGCGGTTCGAGGCCTGGCGGCGCCATCCCGACACGGAGGTGTTCCTGTCGAGCGACCGGGGCGGCCGGCGCTGGCGCGACCATGTCGGCGTCGTCACCGAATTGTTCGAGGGGCTGGCCCTGGAGCCGGCGCGGACGATCGTGCTCATGTGCGGGCCGGAGATCATGATGCGCCTCGGCTGCGCGATCCTGATCCGCCGCGGGGTGTCGGCCACGGCCATCCACGTCTCGCTGGAGCGCCACATGGAATGCGGCATCGGGCTCTGCGGCCATTGCCAGCTCGGGCCCTACTTCATCTGCAAGGACGGCCCGGTCATGCGCTACGACCGCGTCGCGCACCTGCTGGGGCTGGAGGGGGTGTAGGGAGAAGCGGAGACACCATCGGCCGGAGGCTCATTCCGGCCATCCGCCATTGCACCTCTCCGTCATTCCGCCATCCGTCATTCCGGCGGAAGCCGGAATCCAGGTCCGACTTGCACAGACTCGGAACTGGACCCCGGCGTGCGCCGGGGTGACGGGCGGGGCGACGGACTGGACCGGGGTGACGACCCCACCCTCCGTCATTCCGGCGGAAGCCGGAATCCAGGTCCGACTTGCACAGACTCGGAACTGGACCCCGGCGTGCGCCGGGGTGACGGACGGGGCGACGGACTGGACCGGGGTGACGGGCGGGGCGACGGACTGGACCGGGGTGACGGAGGGGGGCGATCGTCCGCCGGGGTGACGACTGGTTCAGGGAGCCATGAGCGCACCGACTCGATCGCAACGTCCAGCGGTGAGCAAGCGGCCGAAGCTGGCGGTGTTCAAGTTCGCCTCCTGCGACGGCTGCCAGCTCAGCATCCTCAACCTGGAGGACGAGCTGCTCGCGCTGGGCCGGGCGCTGGACGTCGCGTACTTTCCCGAGGCCTCCAGCCGGATGGCGGAGGGCCCCTACGACATCGCGCTCGTCGAGGGCTCGATCGCTACGCCGGCCGCGGCCCGGGAGATCCTGGCGGTCCGCGAGCGGGCCAAGACGCTCGTCACGATCGGCGCCTGCGCCACGGCGGGCGGTATCCAGGCCCTGCGCAACGCGGCGGACGCGGAGGCATTCAAGCGGGCGGTGTATCCGACGCCGGAGCACGTCGCGAGCCTCGCCACCTCCACGCCGATCGCCGAGCACGTCCGGGTGGACTTCGAGCTGTGGGGCTGCCCGATCGACCGGCGGCAGCTCCTGCATGTGCTCGCCGACCTGCTCGCCGGCGTCCAGCCGCGGCTCCCCTCCCACAGCGTGTGCCTGGAGTGCAAGCGGCTCGGCCATGTCTGCGTGATGGTCGCGAAGGGGATGCCTTGCCTGGGGCCCGTGACGAGGACGGGCTGCGGGGCGATCTGTCCGGGCATGGGCCGCGACTGCTACGGCTGTTTCGGTCCGGCGGAGGGCGGGCCCAGGGGACCGGGCCATCCGCCGAACACGGCCTCGCTCGCCCGCGAGTTCCAGGGGGGGCTGCGGCTGATTCCGGTCGAGGTCCTGCGGCGGTTCCGCGGCATCAACGGCCATGCGCCGGGCTTCCGGAAGGAGAGCGAAGCGTGGGAAGGCATGAAAGGTGAAAGGTAAAAGGTGAGACGTGAAACGTGAGGAGTAAGGGGTAAGACGTGAGAGGCAGGGAAGGGGGAGAAGGCAAGAAGGGCGGGACGACGCGGACGATCGCGGTCGGGCTGATCGCGCGCGTCGAGGGCGAGGGGGCGTTGCGCCTCACGGTCCGCGGCGGTCGGGTGGAGGACGTCGAACTCCGCATCTTCGAGCCGCCGCGCTTCTTCGAGGCCTTCCTCGTCGGCCGGCGCTACGACGAGGTGCCCGACCTCGTCGCCCGCATCTGCGGCATCTGCCCGGTCGCCTACCAGATGAGCGCGGTGCACGCGCTGGAGCAGGCCTTCGGCGTCCGCGTCGAGGGACAACTGCGCGCCCTCCGCCGGCTGCTCTACTGCGGCGAGTGGATCGAAAGCCACGCCCTCCACCTCTATCTGCTCCAGGCGCCGGACTTCCTCGGCTACGAGAGCGGCCTCGCCATGGCGAAGGACCATCCCGAGCTGGTGGCCCGCGGCCTGCGGACCAAGAAGGCGGGCAACGCGCTGATCGCGCTCCTGGGCGGGCGGGCGGTCCATCCCGTCTCCGTGCGGGTCGGCGGGTTCTCTCGCGTGCCGGGCCGCCGCGAGCTCGCGCCGCTGCGCGACGAGCTGGCCCGCGCGCGCGACGAGGCGGCCGAGACGGTGCGCTGGACGGCCGGGCTGGACTTCCCGGACTTCGTGCAGGACTACACCTTTGTCGCGCTCGCGCCCGCGGGCGAGTATCCCTTCAACGAGGGGCCGGTGGCTTCCAGCCGGGGGCTCTCGATCCCCGCCGGCGAGTTCGAGATGCGCTTCGTCGAGCGGCAGGTGTCCTACTCGAACGCGCTCCATTGCCTGCTCGACGGCGGGCCGTACCTGGCCGGGCCGCTCGCGCGGATCAACCTGAACGCGGAGCGGCTCTCGCCGGTCGCCAAGCAGGCGCTGACGGCGACGGGCCTCGCGCTCCCGCTGCGCAACCCCTTTCACGGCATCGTGGCCCGCGCCGTGGAGATCCTCTACGCGCTCGACGAGGCCGTCCGATTGATCGACCACTACGAGCCGCCGGCGGAGCCGGCCGTCCCCGTCGCGCCCTGCGCCGGCGTCGGCGCGGCCGCGACGGAGGCGCCGCGCGGGCTCCTCTACCACCGCTACGAGGTGGGCGCGGACGGGCTCATCAAGGAGGCGAAGATCGTCCCGCCGACCTCCCAGAACCAGCGGCGGATCGAGGAGGACCTGCGGGCCTTCGCTCCCCGCCTCCTGGACCGGCCGGACAAGGAGGCGGCGCAGGGCTGCGAGCGCGTCATCCGCTGCTACGACCCCTGCATCTCCTGCGCGACGCACTTTCTGCGCCTGACCGTGGAGCGGCACCCATGACCGCCGCGCGCGCGAAGCGGACGGTCCGTATCCTCGGGTTCGGCAACCCCCTGGCGGGAGACGACGCGGCCGGGCCGCTGGCCGCCGAGCGGCTGCGCGCGCGGCTCGGCGGACGCGCCGAGGTCGTCGCCGCCGAGCTGGCCGGCCACGCGCTGCTCGACTGGATGGCCGGGGCGGACGCCGTGCTCCTGATCGACGCGACCTTCAGCGACCGGCCGCCCGGCTCCCTGACGCGCTGCCGGTTCCGCGAGGGCCGGCTGGAGGAGGGGGACGAAGCCCCGCCGCTGTTCCGGGAGGGCCTGCGCGGGTCGCGCGCGTCGAGCCACGGCTGGAGCCTGCAGGACGGCCTCGCGCTCGCGCGGGCCATCGGCGCCCTGCCGCGGGACCTGATCGTCTACGGCGTCGAGGTCGAGGACCTCACGCTCGGCCGGCCGCCGGGCGCGGCCGTGCTCAAGGCGGTGGACGAGCTGGTCGAGCTGGTCTGCCGGGACGTGGAGGCGCTGGCGTGCACGAAGCCCACCTGATGGCCCGCGTGGCCGCCCTGGCGGCGGAACGGGTGCGGCCCGGCGCGCGCCTGGTCTTCGTCCGGCTCAAGGTCAGCGCCCGCTCCCACCTCCTGGCCGACGGGGGCGAGGCGGCGCGGGCGGCCTTCGCGCGCGCGACGTGCGGCACGCCGCTCGACGGGGCCGGGATCGAGCTGATCCCCGTCCCGGTCGGCGCGAGCTGCCGGGCCTGCGGCGCGCGCGGGGAGTGGGACGGCCTGACGCTGGACTGCCGGGCCTGCGGCGCGGGCCCCCTGGCGGTGGAGGAGGCGCCGGAGGCCCTGCTGCACGAGCTGGTGCTGGAGGACGTGGAAGAATGAGAAATCGGCCGCGACAACGGCTGCGCGTGACCGTGGAGGGGACGGTGCAGGGCGTAGGTTTCCGCCCCTTCTGCCATCGCCTCGCGGGCGCGCTCGGCCTCGGCGGCTGGGTCGCCAACGGCCCGGGCGGCGCGCTGGTCGAGGTGGAGGGGCCGGCCGAGTTGCTGGAGGCCTTTCTCGCGCGGCTGCGCGCGGAGGCGCCGCCGGCCGCCTCGGTCGCGCGCGTGACTGCGGAGCCGGTGCCCCCGCTCGGCGAGCGGGCCTTCGGTATCCGCGTCGGGAACGGGCGGGGGGCGAAGGCGCCCGTCGTCCCGCCGGACCTGGCCGCCTGCCCGGAGTGCGAGGCGGAGCGGCGGGACCCGGCCGGCCGGCGGCACCGCTATCCCTTCATCGCCTGCACCCGGTGCGGGCCGCGGTTCAGCGTCATCCGGGAGCTTCCCTACGAGCGGGCGGCGACGACGATGGCCGCCTTTCCGCTCTGCCCGGCCTGCCGCGCGGAATACGAGAACCCGGCCGACCGGCGCTTCCACGCGGAGGCCACGGCCTGTCCGGCCTGCGGGCCGCAGGCGGCGCTCTGGGACTGGCGCGGCGCGGTCCTGGCGCGGGGCGATCGGGCGGTCCGGTGGAGCGCGGGGCTCCTGGCCGAGGGCCGCATCCTTGCCGTCAAGGCGCTAGGGGGCTTCCAGTTGTGGGTGGACGCGGGCTCCGAGGCGGCGGTGCGGCGGCTGCGCGAGCGCAAGCGGCGGCCGGACAAGCCCTTCGCGCTGCTGTTCCCGTCGCTGGCATCGGTGCACGCCTGCGCCGAGGTGTCGCCGCAGGAGGCGGCGCTGCTGGCCTCCCCGGCTGCGCCCATCGTCCTGCTCGACCGGAAGCCGGCCGCGCCGCTCGCGGAAGCGGTCGCGCCAGGGCTCGACCGGGTCGGCGCGATGCTCGCCTGCGCGCCGCTGCAGCAGCTCCTGCTGGAGGGGCTCGGCCGGCCGGTGGTCGCGACGAGCGGCAACCGCTCGGAAGAGCCGATCGTGACGGACGAGCGCGAGGCGCTGGACCGGCTCGCGGACATCGCCGACCTCTGGCTGGTCCACGACCGGCCGATCGCGCGGCCGCTGGACGATTCCGTCGCGCGCGTGACGGACCGCGGCCCCTCGGTTCTGCGGCGGGCGCGGGGCTACGCGCCGCGTGCGATCCCGCTGCCCGAGCCGGTCGCCGCGCCGGTCCTCGCGCTCGGGGGCCATCTCAAGAACACCGTCGCGCTGGCCTTCGGCGACCAGGCGGTCCTGAGCCAGCACCTCGGCGACCTATCCACCGTCGAGGCCCGCGCCGCGTTCGAGCGGGCCGTCGAGGACCTGCTCCGGTTCTTCGACCGGCGGCCGGCCGCGATCGCCTGCGACCTGCACCCGGATTATGCCTCGACCGGCCGTGCGCGGGAGCTGGCGCGGGCCTGGGGGCTGCCGCTCGTGCCGGTGCAGCACCACCGGGCCCACGTCGCCTCCTGCCTGGCCGAGCAGGGCGCGACGGGCGAGGTGTTGGGGCTCGCGTGGGACGGCGCCGGCTACGGGCCGGACGGCACGATCTGGGGCGGCGAGGCGCTCGTCGTCGCCGACGACCGCTTCAGCCGGTTCGCCCACCTCCTGCCCTTCCGCCTGCCGGGCGGGGAGCAGGCGGAGCGGGAGCCGCGGCGCGCGGCCCTGGCCCTGACCCTGGGCCTGCCGGAGGGGGGGCGGCCGGCGCGGGACCTGCCGCACGACCGGAGCCTGGGCGACCAGCGGGACAGCCTCGTCGCGATGCTGGAGCGCGGCGTCGCCTCGCCGGTTACGACGAGCATGGGCCGGCTGTTCGACGCGGTGGCCTCGCTCGCCGGCCTCTGCCAGGTTGCGACCTACGAGGGCCAGGCGGCGATGGCGTTGGAGGCGGCGGCCCGCCGGGGCGAGGCCGAGGGCAAGGGTGGGCAGGGCTACGACCTGCCGCTCCTGTGGCCGGAGGGCGGGAGGGGGAGCCTGGCGCTGGACTGGCGGCCGCTGATCGCGGAGGTCGTCGCCGACGCCCGCCGGGGCGTGCCGGCGGAACGGATCGCCCGGCGATTTCACCTGGCGCTCGCGGACGCGGCGGTCCGGCTTGCGCAGGAGGCCGGCCTGTCCCGCGTCGCGCTCACGGGTGGCTGTTTCCAGAACGAGCTGCTGACGCGGTTGGTCTGCGGCAAGCTGGAGGCCGCCGGGTTCCTGGTCCTGACCCACCGGGAGGTGCCGCCCAACGACGGGGGCCTCTCGCTGGGACAGGCGGTGGTGGCGGGAAGAGGGAAGGGGTGAGGGGTGAAAGGGAAGAGGGGAGAGGGAAGAGGTCAGGAGTAAGGGATAAGAGGAAGGGAGAGGGGACGGGATGTGTCTGGCGATTCCGGGACGGGTGGTCGAGATCGGCGCGGATGAGCTGCGCACGGCGACGGTGTCCTTCGGCGGGGCGAGGAAGGCTGTGTCGCTTGCGCTCGTGCCGGAGGCCGCGGTCGGCGACTACGTGATCGTCCACGCGGGTTTCGCGATCGGCCGGCTCGACGAGGCTGCGGCGAAACAGACGTTGGACACGCTGTCCGCCCTCGGCGATAGGCAGTCAGCTCCTACGGCTCGTCATTCCGGCGCAAGGTCGTCACCCCGGACATTTTTCATCCGGGGCCGGGATCCAGGTCCGAATCCTGGACCCCGGCGTGCGCCGGGGTGACGCAGAGGGGGAACCCTTCGCCGGGGTGACGGACTGGTGGCATGTCTCGGATCATTGGCCATCCCTTCCGTCATTCCGGCGGAAGCCGGAATCCAGGGAGTTCGGACTGGACCCCGGCTTTCGCCGGGGTGACGGACTGGGGGTGAACCGGCGCCGGGGTGACGGACTGGACCGGGGTGACGACCCCACCCTCCGTCATTCCGGCGGAGGCCGGAATCCAGGTCCGACTTGCACAGACTCGGAACTGGACCCCGGCGTTCGCCGGGGTGACGGGCGGGGCGACGGGACTGGACCCCGGCGTGCGCCGGGGTGACGCAGAGGGGGAACCCTTCGCCGGGGTGACGGACTGGGCCGGGGTGACGACCCCTTGGCCGGAATGGCAATGTTGAAGGCCGACTGATTTCCCATGAAGTACCTCGACGAATTCCGAGACGGCCGCGCTGCGGCGGCGCTGGCCGACGCGATCAGGAAGAGGGTCACCCGCCCCTGGACCGTGATGGAGGTCTGCGGCGGGCAGACCCACGCGATCGTGCGTTTCGGGTTGGAGGCGCTCCTGCCGCCGTCGCTTGAGCTGGTGCACGGGCCCGGCTGCCCGGTCTGCGTGACGCCGGTCGGGCTGATCGACCAGGCCCTCGGCCTCGCCGCGCAGCCCGGCGTCATCCTCTGCACCTTCGGGGACATGCTCCGCGTGCCCGGCTCCCGCGGCGACCTGGCCGGCGTGAAGGCCGCCGGCGGCGACGTGCGAATCGTCTATTCGCCGCTCGACGCGCTGGCGCTGGCGCGGGCCAATCCCGACCGCGAGGTCGTGGGCTTCGCCGTGGGATTCGAGACGACCGCACCGGCCTGGGCCATGGCGGTCCTCCAGGCGGCCCGCCTCGGCGTCGGGAACTTCAGCCTCCTGGTCGCCCACGTCCTCGTGCCGCCGGCGATCGAGGCGATCCTGACCGCGCCGGGCAACCGCGTCCAGGGCTTCCTGGCCGCCGGCCACGTCTGCACGGTGGTCGGCTACGAGGAGTACGAGCCGCTCGCCGCGCGCTTTCGGGTGCCGATCGTCGTGACCGGCTTCGAGCCGCTGGACATCCTGGAGGGCCTCTGGATGCTCGTGGAGCGGCTCGAGGAGGGGCGGGCCGAGGTGGCGAACCAATACCGGCGCTCGGTGCGGCGGGAGGGGAACCGCGAGGCCCAGGCGGCGGTGGCCGAGGTGTTCGAGCCCGATACCCGTGCCTGGCGGGGGATCGGGGAGATCCCGAGGAGCGGGCTCGCGCTGCGCGGGCCCTACGCGGCCTTCGATGCGGCCAGGCGGTTCGCCGAGGCGCTCGCGCGCGCGGGCGCGCCGGGCGTCGAGGACCCGGACTGCCGGTCCGGGCTGGTGCTCCAGGGGCGGCTCAAGCCGCCGGACTGTCCCGCCTTCGGGACCCGCTGCACGCCGGAGCGGCCGCTCGGCGCGCCGATGGTGTCGTCCGAGGGGGCCTGCGCGGCGTACTATCTGTATCAACGGATGGGTAAAACATGAGGCGTGAAAGGTGAGGGGTAGGAGGTGAGAGACGACGAGCAAGAGGGCGAGTCGTTCGCGCTGCATTGCCCGAGGCCGGCGGGGGACGGCGGCCGGGTGAAGCTCGCCCACGGCGGGGGCGGGCGGCTCATGCAGGAGCTGATCCGCGAGGTCTTTCTCTGCGCCTTCGACAACCCGCACCTGCGGCCGCTGCACGACGGGGCGGCGGTGCCGTTCGCGGGCGGGACGCTGGCCTTCACGACCGACTCCTACGTGGTCCGCCCGCTGTTCTTCCCCGGCGGGGACATCGGGAGCCTGGCCGTGTACGGAACGGTGAACGACCTCGCCATGTGCGGGGCGACGCCGCTCTACCTGAGCGCCGGCTTCATCCTGGAGGAGGGACTCGACCTCGCGACGCTCGACCGCGTGGCGGCCTCCATGGCGCGGGCCGCGCGGGCGGCCGGCGTCCAGATCGTGACGGGCGACACGAAGGTGGTGGATCGTGGGAAGGGCGACGGGCTCTTCGTCAACACGGCGGGCGTCGGCCTGGTGCCGCCGGGGATGACGATCGGCCCCGGGCAAGTCAGGGCCGGGGATCGGATCATCCTGAGCGGCGACGTCGGCGCGCACGGGGTGGCCGTGATGAGCGTCCGCGAGGGCCTGGCCTTCGGGGGCGACCTCGCGAGCGACGCGGCGCCGCTGCACGAGGCCGTCGCCGGGCTCCTGGCCTGTGGCGCGGAGGTCCACTGCCTGCGCGACCTGACGCGCGGCGGGCTGGCGAGCGCGCTGAACGAGATCGCCGCGGCGGCCGGCGTCGGGATGACGATCGAGGAGCGGGCGATTCCCGTGCGCGACGCGGTGCGCGGCGCCTGCGAGGTGCTGGGGCTCGATCCCCTGTACGTGGCCAACGAGGGACGGTTCGTCGCCTTCGTGCAGCCCGATCGGGTCGAGGCGGCGCTCGCGGCCCTGCGGGCGTGCGAGGTCTCGCGTGACGCACGGGAGATTGGGACGGTCGGCGCGGAGGGACCGCTCGTGACGCTGCGGACGGTTCTGGGGACCAGGCGGGTGCTCGATCTCCTCTCAGGCGAGCAGTTGCCGAGGATTTGTTGATGAAGCAAGCTGTCGGCCGTCGTTGCCGTCATTGCGGCGAAGGCCGGAATCCAGGGTTCCGGACTGGGCCCCGGCTTTCGCCGGGGTGACGGACTGGGCCCCGGCTTTCGCCGGGGTGACGGACTGGGGGGGAACCGGCGCCGGGGCGACGGTGCTTGGCTCATCATGATCTACACCATCACGCTCAACCCGGCGCTCGATCAGTACATGGAGGTGGAGCGGCTGCGCCTGGACGACGCCAACCGCCTGCGCTCCGAGTGTCTCTTCGCCGGCGGCAAGGGCATCGACGTCTCGCGCGCGATCCGGCACCTGGGCGGCGACAGCATGGCCCTGGGCTTCATCGGCGGGCACAACGGGCGGATCATCACGGACCTGCTCAAGCGGGAGGGGGTCACCTCCTACTTCACGCCGATCGCGCGGGAAACCCGCCGGAACGTCATCATCAGCGCGACCGGCGAGGGGACGCAGACCATCCTCAACGCGGCCGGGCCGTCGGTGACGGCGGGCGAGTGGCGGGCCTTCCTCGCCCACCTGCGCCTCCTGGACCTGCGCGACGCCTACGTCGTCATGGGCGGGAGCCTGCCGCGCGGCCTGCCCGCGGACACCTACGAGCGGCTCATCCGCCTGGTCCAGGGGCGCGGGGCGCGGGCGGTCCTCGACGCGGACGGGGCCGCGCTCCGGGCGGGGCTGCGGGCCCGGCCCTTCGCGGTCAAGCCGAACGTGAACGAGCTGCGCCGCGCGGTGGGGCGGCCGCTGCGGACGACGGCGGAGGTCCTGGCGGCGGCCGCTTCCCTGCACCGCCGCGGCGTGGCGGTGGTCATCGTGTCGCGCGGCCGGCGGGGGCTCCTCGTCGTCGGGGAGGACGGGAGGGGCGGCCCGACGGTCGTGCTGCGCGCTGTGCCGCCGGCGGTCACGGTCCGGAGCACGGTCGGCGCGGGCGACTCGACCGTGGCCGGCTTCGTCATCAAGCTGGCGGGCGGCAAGACGCTGGAGGAGGCGGTGCGGTACGCGACCGCCGCGGGTACCGCGGCGACGCTGGCGCCGGGCAACCAGCTCTGCCGGCTCGCCGACGTGCAGCGGCTCGCGCCCAGGGTACGAGTGGCGGAGATGGAGTGTTGAGTGCTGAGTCGTGAGCGTGGAGTCGAGGCGGAGCGTCGTCACTCCGGCGAATTCGGCGCTCGACGGAGCACTCAAGACTCGCAACTCACGCCGATGGCTCGCCGATAGACGGAGGGGCGTTGATGAAGATAACGGTCGCGGTGGACGGCTCGAAGTACGGTGGGTGGGCGATGGAATGGGCGGCGCGGCTGCCGCTGGCCGAACGCGCTCTGGTGACGGCGGTGCACGTGCTGGACCTAGCCGCGCTCCGGACGCCGGCGTTGATCCAGCCGGTCATGGCCTCGACCGAGCGCTACATCCAGGCGGAGATTCGGAAGGCCGAGGCGGGCGGCAAGCGGGTGGCGGCGGACGCGCGGGCGCGGCTCGCGGCCCTCGGGCTGGCCGGCCGCGTCGTCCTCGAGCGGGGGCCGGTCGCCGAGTCGCTGCTGCGTCATGCGGGTCCCGGCTCGCTGACCCTGATCGGCCAGCGCGGCCTCGACGCGCTCGACCGGTTCCTGCTCGGGAGCGTCTCCGGACGGGTCGCGCAGCATGCGCGCGGCTCGGTGCTCGTGGTCAAGGAGCCGGCGCGGCCGGTCCGCTCGGTGCTGCTGGCGGTGGACGGCTCCAGGCCCTCGGCCAAGGCCGGCGAGTTCCTGGCGAAGCGCCTGAGGCCGCGACTCGTGCTGCCGAACGACGTGGCCGTGGACGTCGCGGTGACCGTCCTGCACGTCCTGCCCTTCCTGCGCTATCCGGAGCTCAAGGAGGCGGGGCGGGCGCTGGTGGACCGGCAGGCGGAGCGGCTCGCGAAGGCCGGCTACCGCGTCGAGACGCAGCTCAAGCTCGGCCACCCGGCGGACGAGATCCTCGCGGTCGCGGGGCGCAAGAAGCCGGACCTGATCGTCGCCGGCGCGAAGGGGCTCGGCGCGGTCGCGCGCTTCCTGCTCGGTAGCGTGTCCACGAAGCTGGTGCAGCACAGCGCCGGCTCGGTGCTCGTGGTCCGGTAACGTCGGCGATTGCCACGGCCCGGGCGGGGGAGTAGACTAGGGGCATGCTCGTCGCAGTTCGGCAAGGCCGACCGGCGCTGGCGATCCTCCTGATCGCCGTGATCTTCCTCTGCCAGGTCCTGGCCGCCCTCTGCACGATGCTCCCCCCCGTCGCCATGGCCGACAGGCTCATGGGCGATCACGGGCCGATGGCGATGGGCGAGACCGGCGCCTGCCAGGCTTCGCTGCCCGCCTCGCCGAAGGGCGGCGGCAAGGCCGAGGGCGCTTTCTTCGCCGCCGCAAGCCTCGCCGCCACGGTCATGGCCCAGGGGCCGCTCCTCCGTGCCGCCTTCTCCTCTCCTTCGCTGTACCCCGGCGAGAGCGGCCCGCCGCTCTACGCGCGCCTCTCCACCTTCCGCATCTGAGTCGCCGACAGAGTCGGTCGCGGTCAGCGGTCAGCCGATGGCACCCCGCCGTCGTCCCGGCCCCGGATTGGACACGTCCGGGACAGGGGGCCGGTCCCAATCCTGGATTCCGGCGTTCGCCGGAATGACGGAAGGTGGGGTCGTCACCCCGGTCCAGTCCGTCACCCCGGCGGACGCCGGGGTCCAGTCCCGTCACCCCGGCGAAAGCCGGGGCCCAGTCCGGAACCCTGGATTCCGGCTTGCGCCGGAATGACGGGGGGTGGGGGGCCAGTCGGACCTGGATTCCGGCCCCGGATTCACAATGTCCGGGGTGACGACCTTGCGCCGCAATGACGGAGGGGGAATGACGGAGGCCGGAATGAGGGCATCGCTGAGAGCTTTCTCTCTTGATCCGTGAAGAGGTGCGCCATGAGATTCCATCACCGACGTTTCATCGTTCTTCAGGCCGTCGTCGGCCTGGGCCTGCTCCTGCCGGTTCAGCCCGTCCTGGCCGCGGAGGAGCCGAGGCTCCCGCTGTCCGCCCTGGTCGACGAGATGACCGACCGCAACCCCGAGATCAAGGCCGCCCGTGAGCGGTGGGAGGCGGCCAAGGCCGTCGTGCCGCAGGTGCAGACGCTGCCCGATCCCAGGCTCCAGTTCGGCTACCAGCGGATGCCGATGGTCGAGCCGCTAAAGGGGGCCCTGTACGGGATCGGGCAGGAGATCCCCTTCCCCGGCAAGCTCGCGCTCAAGGGCGAGGTGGCGGCGAAGGAGGCGGAGCGGCTGGAGCAGGAATACCAGGCCGTCCGGCTCCGGCTGATCGCCGCGCTCAAGGAGGCCTACTACTCGCTCCACTTCGTCCACAAGAGCATCGAGATCGTCGGGCGGAACAAGGGCCTGCTCGTCCAGTTCGAGAAGACGGCCAAGGCGCGCTACAGCGTCGGGCAGGCGGCGCAGCAGGACGTCTTCCGCGCCCAGGTCGAAATCTCGCGGGTGCTCGACCGGCTGGCGGTGCTGGAGCAGCAGAAGGAGAGCCTCCACGCGGCGATCAACAAGCTGCTGAACCGGCCGCCGATGGACCCGCTGGGCACGCCGGAGGAGATCCAGATTCCGATCCTGACGATCTCCCTGCCCGAGCTGACCAAGCGGGCCGAGGCGTACTCGCCCGTGCTCCTGGCCACGGCCAAGGGCATCGAGCGGAGCGAGCAAGCCGTGTCGCTCGCGCGGCGCCAGTACTATCCCGACTTCGACGTGAACGCGCTGGGCCTGCGCAACGACCTCATCAGCCAGAACGGCTACCAGGTGATGCTGGGGGTCCGGATTCCCCTGTTCTACGAGACCAAGCAGCGTCAGGGCGTGAAGGAGGCGCTGGCCGGGCTCGCGGGCGCGCGGGAGGATCGGGCCGCGGCGCGGCAGGAGACGCTCTTTCAGTTGAAGGACGCCTACGTGCAGACGCAGCGCGCCGAGCGGCTGATCGCGATCCTGCGGGACGCCATCATCCCGCAGTCCACCCTCGCGCTCCGCGCGGCGCAGGCGGGGTACGCGGTCGGCAAGGTGGACTTTCTCACCCTCCTGAACAGCCTGCTCACGCTCCAGGAAAGCGAGCTGGAGCTGCACGGCGAAATGGTCGCGCACGAGCGCGCGGTGGCGCGCCTGGAGGCGCTCACGGGCGGGCCGCTGTCGCCTCGACCGGCGGAGGGGAGGCCCGCGCCATGACCAGACGGCCCCTGGCGGCCGGGCTCCTGCTGCTGCTCGCGGCGGGCGCGGCCGGCGGCTATTGGCTCATGACGCGGGTGCCGGCGTCCTCGCCGTCCGGCTCGATGCCGGGCATGCCGGGCATGGATATGAAGCGTGACGCGGCAGACGTGAAACGTGAAACGGAAGCCCCCGCGCCCGAGGCGGGCCTCATCACGGTCGCGCCGGAGCGGCTGCAGACGATCGGCGTGAAGTACGAGGCGGTCGCGCGCCGGCCGCTGGAGAAGACCATCCGCACGGTCGGCCGGGTGGCGATGGACGAGCGCCGCCTCGCCAAGGTGACGATCAAGTTCCACGGCTGGATCGAGCGGCTCTTCGTGAGCGCGACGGGTGACCATGTCGTCAAGGGCCAGGTCCTCTTCACGATCTACAGCCCGGACTTGGTCGCCACCCAGGAGGAGTACCTGCTGGCGCTGGAGGGCAGCAGGCGGCTCGGCGAGAGCCGGTTCCCGGAGGTCGCGAGCAGCTCCAAGGACTTGCTGGAGGCCGCGCGCCACCGCTTTCATCTCTGGGACATCGACGAGGCGCACATCCGGGATCTCGAGCGCACCGGCGCCGTGGTGCGGACGCTGCCGATCCATTCCCCGATCACGGGCACGGTGGTCAAGAAGGGGATCCTGCAGGGCGAGCACGTCGAGCCGGGCCAGGAGCTGTACACGATCGCGGACCTCTCCCACGTCTGGCTCTTCGCGGACATCTACGAATACGAGCTGCCCGTCGTCAAGGTCGGGCAGGGTGCGACCGTCACCCTGTCGTACGACCCGGCCGCGAAGCTGCACGCGCGCGTCGGGTTCATCTATCCCACGCTCGACCCCAAGACCCGGACGGCCAAGGTGCGGTTCGAGCTGGACAACCCGGGCGAGAAGCTCAAGCCGGACATGTACGCCAACGTGGAGCTGCGCGCGGGCCTCGGCACGAGGCTGGCCGTGCCGCAGGAGGCGGTGATCGAGTCCGGCCGGACGCCGCTCGTCTTCATCCACCACGGGGGTGGGCGCCTGGAGCCCCGCCCGATCGCGATCGGGGTCAAGGCCGAGCGCTACTACGAGGTCGTCGCGGGTCTCAAGGAGGGCGAGCATGTCGTCACCAGCGCCAATTTCCTCATCGACAGCGAGAGTCGTCTGAAGGCGGCCGTGGACAGCATGGGCGGGATGGGGATGAAGTGAGCGGGACAGCGGCTGGACCGGGTGTTCTCGCGATCCGTCATTCCGGCGCAAGGTCGTCACCCCGGACATTGTGAATCCGGGGCCGGAATCCAGGGTTCCGACTGGCCCCCCGCCCTCCGTCATTCCGGCGCAAGCCGGAATCCAGGGAGTTCGGACTGGGCCCCGGCTTTCGCCGGGGTGACGGGACTGGGCCCCGGCTTTCGCCGGGGTGACGCAGAGGGGGAACCCTTCGCCGGGGTGACGGACTGGACCGGGGGGACGCGCCCGCCCTCCGTCATTCCGGCGCAAGCCGGAATCCAGGGAGTTCGGACTGGGCCCCGGCTTTCGCCGGGGTGACGGGACTGGGCCCCGGCTTTCGCCGGGGTGACGGAGAGGGTGACGGAGAGGAGGGACGGAGAGGGGGGACGGAGAGGGGGGACAGGAGGGGGAGGTCGGCTGAGCCATGATCAACGCCATCATCGAGTACAGCGCGAGGAACCGCTTCCTCGTCGTCCTGCTGGTGTTCACCCTCGCCGCGGCGGGGCTCTGGGCGCTCGAGCGGACGCCCGTGGACGCGCTGCCCGACATCTCCGACACGCAGGTGATCGTCTACACGACCTGGCCGGGCCGCTCCCCGGACCTGGTCGAGGACCAGATCACCTACCCGATCGTCACGGCCCTGCTCTCCGCGCCGAAGGTCACCGTCGTCCGCGGCCTCTCCGACTTCGGCTACTCCTACATCTACGTCCTGTTCAAGGACGGGACGGACATCTACTGGGCGCGCACGCGCGTGCTGGAGCGGCTCAACCAGCTCGCCGGCCGGCTGCCGGAGGGCGTGACACCGCAGCTCGGCCCCGACGCCACGGGTGTGGGCTGGGTCTTCCAGTATGCGCTCGTGGACGAGACGGGCCGGTACGACCTCGCCGCGCTCCGCAGCTTCCAGGATTGGTACCTCCGGTACTGGCTCCGGAGCGTCGAGGGCGTGGCCGAAGTCGCGAGCGTCGGGGGCTTTGTCCGCCAGTACCAGGTGAACCTCGACCCGACGAAGGTGCAGGCCTACCGCCTCTCGATCGCCGGCGTCGTCGAGAAGGTCCGGCAGAGCAACGACGACGTGGGCGGCCGCGTCGTGGAGTTCTCCGGCGTCGAGTACATGGTGCGGGGGCGGGGCTACATCAAGAAGGTCGAGGACATCGAGAAGATCGCGGTGGGCGTGAACGAGAACGGCACGCCGATCCTCCTGCGCGACGTGGCGACCGTCCGCCTGGGACCCGACATGCGCCGCGGCCTCGTGGAGCTGGACGGGGAGGGGGAGGTCGCGGGCGGCATCGTCGTGATGCGCTTCGGCGAGAACGCCCTCAAGGTGATCGAGCGGGTCAAGGCCAAGCTCAAGGAGATCGAGCCCTCCCTGCCCAAGGGCGTCAAGGTGGTGACGACCTACGACCGCAGCGACCTGATCCGGGAATCCCTCGCGACGGCAAGCGAGAGCCTCCTCGAGGAGCTGCTCGTCACCGGGGTGCTGATCGTGGCCTTTCTGCTGCACGTCCGCTCGGCCCTGCTGCCCATCCTCACGCTGCCCCTGGCGATCCTGATCTCGTTCATCGTGATCTATTACCTCGACATCGGCCTCCACATCATGTCGCTCGGCGGCATCATCGTCGCCATCGGCGACATGGTGGACGCCGCCATCGTCATGGTGGACAACGCGCACAAGCGTCTGGAGGACTGGGAGCGCGAGGGGCGGCCGGGCGACCGGACGGAGGCGCTGATCGCCTCGGCCAAGGAGGTCGGGCCGGCCATGTTCAGCTCGCTGCTGGTCATCGCCGTGTCCTTCCTGCCCGTCTTCGTCCTGGAGGCGCAGGAGGGCCGGATGTTCAAGCCGCTCGCCTTCACCAACTTCCTCGGCATCGCCGCCTGCGCGGTGCTGGCGATCACGCTGGTGCCCGCCGCGCTGCCCGCAGTCATGCGGGGCCGCATCCTGCCCGAGCGGCGGCATCCCGTCAGCCGGCTCCTGGCGGCGCTGTATTCGCCCGTCCTACGGCTGGCGCTCCGCTGGCGGTGGGGCGTCGCGCTCCTGGCGGCCGCGCTGATGGCCAGCGCCGTGCCCGCGTACCAGCGTCTGGGCGCGGAGTTCATGCCGCCGCTCTACGAGGGCACGATCCTCTACATGCCGACGACGCTGCCGGGCCTCTCGGTCACCGAGGCCTCACGGCTCTTGCAGATGATGGACCGGAAGCTGCGGTCGTTTCCCGAGGTGGAGCGGGTCTTCGGGAAGGCGGGGCGGGCGGAAACCTCCACCGACCCGGCGCCCTTCAGCATGATGGAGGTGATCGTCACGCTCAAGCCGAAGGCGCAGTGGCGGCCGGGTCTGACCCACGAGGGCCTCGTGGACGAGATGGACCGGGCGCTCCGGTTTCCCGGCGTGACCAACGCCTGGACCATGCCGATCCGCAACCGCATCGACATGCTGACGACGGGCATCCGGACCCCGGTCGGGATCAAGGTCTTCGGGCCCGACCTCGCGCGGATCGAGGAGATCGGCAAGCACATCGAAAGGGCGGCCCGGTCGGTCCCCGGCACCCGCAGCGTGTACGCGGAGCGGGTCACGGGCGGCTACTTCCTCGACTTCGAGATCAACCGCGACGAGATCGCCCGCTACGGCCTGACCGTGATGGACGTCGGGCGGGTGATCGAGTCCGCCATCGGGGGCGAGAACATCACGACGGCCATCGAGGGCCGGGAGCGGTACCCGGTCAACGTCCGCTACCTGCGCGAGCTGCGCGACGATCCGGAGAAGCTCCAGCGCGTGCTCGTGGACACGCCCGCGGGCGCGCAGGTGCCGCTCGCGCAGCTCGCCGCCCTGCGGCTGCTGAACGGCCCGCCGATGATCCGGGATGAGAACGGGATGCTGGCGGGGTACGTCTTCGTGGACATGGCGGGGCGGGACGTGGGCGGCTACGTGGACGAGCTCAAGCGGGTCGTGCGCGAGCGGGTGCACCTCCCCCCCGGCTACACCATCGCCTGGTCCGGTCAGTACGAGTACATGGAGCGCGCCTGGGAGCGGCTCCGGCTCGTGGTCCCGCTCACGCTCGTGCTCATCTTCGTCCTGTTCTACCTCACGTTCGGGTCCGTGGCCGAGACGCTGATGGTCATGCTGGGCGTGCCGCTGGCGCTGGTGGGGGCCGTCTGGTACCTGGCCGAGCTGGAGTACCACATGAGCATCGCGGTCTGGGTCGGAATCATCACGGTCGTCGGCACGGCCGCCGAGACCAGCGCGGTCATGCTGGCCTACCTGGACGAGGCCTGCGCGCGCCGCAAGGCGGCGGGCGGGCTCACGACGCTGGAGGACCTGCTGGCGACCGTGCACGCGGGCGCGGTGGAGCGCATCCGGCCGATGGCCATGATCGGGCTGGTGGACGTGATCGGGCTCCTCCCGGTGATGTGGGCCACCGGCACGGGCGCCGACGTGATGAAGCGCGTGGCCGCCCCGCAGGTCGGCGGCGTGCTCACGGCCATGCTCTTGACCCTGATCGTCATCCCGCCGGTGTACGTGATCTGGCGCCGGCGCCGGCAGCAGCGGGAGGCGGCATCCGGGGCGGAGTCGGTGCGAAGCTCGCTGCGCGCGATGGGCCGGACGTTCAAGGACGAGCTGTCGGTCTATCGCCTGCTGCTGCGCGACCCCAGGACTCCCATCGTGGCGAAGGCGCTCCTGGGGCTGGCGGTCGGGTACGCGCTCCTGCCGTTCGATCTCATTCCCGATTTCCTCCCCGTCCTCGGGCACCTGGACGACCTCCTCATCGTTCCGGGGCTCGCGCTCTTGGCCCTCGCGCTCGTCCCGGAAGCCGTCGTCCGAGACTGTCGCCGCCGATGCCGGGCCGACGGACCTCCGGCGCAGGTGGCGGCGCGTTCGGAATGACGACGGCGGGCGCCGACGGATGAAGCGGGCGGCCGCGATGACGAACCCCTGAAAGCCGGCCCAAGTGGCACGGCGTGCACTCACTCTACGCGGAGGCTACGGTGAGGATGGCGCGCTGGCTCGGTATGGCGCAACTCCGCGTGACATTCGTCCTGTGGGGAGCGGTGGCCCTTCTGACGGCGCTGGCGGTGGTGGCAGCCGCACGGGTGTGGGTGATCGAACCGGTGTGGGGACGGTCGTGGCTGACCGATGGGGCGTCGCTCGTCCTGCTGGTGGGATTGCTGCTGGGGCCGCTGTGGGTGTTTCTCGGGCGGCGGGTCCTTCGGCCTCTGGAGCGTGTCTTGGAGGCGGATCGATGGGCGGTTCAAGGCGGCGCGGAGGGACAGCCGATCGGCGCGGTGCTTCCGGTGACGGGCCTTGAGGAGTATCTGCACGCGACGCCGGCGACCCGGGCAGGCCTGTCTGCCGACCCGGCAGGCGGCGAGACAGGCAGGCGGATTCGCGGCGGCCCGGCGGCCTGCGAATCCGGACCGGACCCATCGTCCGGCTGCGGTTTCGCTTCCATCCCGACCGTTCCTCCTGGATAATGCCGCCATGCCCTGGCTGATCTTCGTCCTGAGCGCCTTCGCCATCGTCCTGGCCGGCACGAAGCTGTCGGCGTACGGCGACGAGATCGCGGAGCACACCGGGCTCGGCGGGCTGTGGATCGGCGTCGTCCTGATGGCCGCGGCCACCTCCCTGCCGGAGGTGCTCACGACGATGAGCGCCGGCTGGCTCGAGGCGCCGGACCTCGCCGCCGGCGACCTCTTCGGCGCGGGCATGACCAACATGCTGACGCTGGGGATCCTCGACCTGGTCCACCGGAAGAAGCGCGTCTGGCGGCAGGCGGCCTTCGGCCACACGCTGGTCGCCGCCCTCGCCATGGCCCTGGTCGGCCTCGCCGCCCTGTTCGTCCTGCTGAAGCTCGATCTGGCGTTCTGGGGCGTGGGGCTCGACAGCGCGCTCCTGTTCCTCGTCTATGCGCTCGGGATGCGGGTCGTGTTCCGGCAGGAGGACGTGGAGCGCCGGCGCCGCGAGCAGGAGCGGGTCGTCGAGGCATCGGAGGAGGCGGACGCGCGGGCCGAGGGCCGGAGGGGCGAGCGGCGCCGGGCCGAGTTGCGACGGGCCTCGGCCGGCTTCGCCGCCTGCGCCCTGGTCCTGCTGGCCGCCTCGCCCTTGCTCGCCGCCTCCGCCAGAGAGATCGCGGAGCTGACCGGCATCGGCACGACGTTCGTCGGCACGACGCTGGTGGCCGTGACCACGTCGCTCCCGGAGCTGGTGACCTCGCTGGCCGCCGTCCGCCTGGGCGCCTTCGACTTGGCCGTGGGCAACCTCTTCGGCAGCAACGCCTTCAACATGGGCGCGTTCTTCTTCGCGGACCTGGCCTACCGCCCGGGCCCGCTGCTCGGCTCCGTGAGCGGCACGCACGCGGTCACGGCCCTCTTCGGGATGCTCCTGATGAGCGTGGGGCTGATGGGGATCATCTATCGGGCGGAGCAACGCTACCGCTTCATCGAGCCGGACAGCCTGCTGATGATCGCGGGCTACGGCGTGGCGGTGTGGGTGCTGTTCAGGCTGGCCGGCGCATGACGCAGGCGACCGACAGGGCGCAGTGGCACGCCCTCGCGCCGGAGGCGCTGGCCGGCGAGCTGGGCGCGAGCCTGGAGGCGGGCCTCTCCGAGGCCGAGGCCGCGCGGCGGCTCGCCGCGCTGGGACCCAACGAATTGCCGGAGGCGCCGCCGGCCTCCCCCCTCCTGTTGTGGCTCGCCCAGTTTCGGAGCCTCATCGTCTGGGTGCTGATCGGGGCCGCCGCCCTGTCCGGCCTGCTCGGCGACTGGGTGGACGTCGGGGCCATCCTCGCCATCGTCCTGCTGAACGCGCTGCTGGGGTTCGTCCAGGAATACAAGGCGGAACGGTCGCTGGCGGCGCTCAAGACGCTGTCGGTCGCGACGGCCCGAGTGTGCCGCGACGGGACCTGGCGCACGATCCCGGCCCGCGAGCTGGTGCCGGGCGACCTGATCCAGGTGGAGGCGGGCGACCAGGTGCCGGCGGACGCGCGGCTGGTCTATGCCACGGCGCTCCGCACGCAGGAGGCGGCCCTGACCGGCGAGTCCACGCCGGTGGACAAGCAGGCCGCGGCGCTGCCGCCGGGCGACCTGCCGATCGGCGACCGCGTGAACCTGCTCTACTTCGGGACGGTCGCGACGGCGGGCCGCGGGCGGGCGCTGGTGACGGCGACCGGCCTCCGGACGGAGCTGGGCCGCATCGCGACCCTGATGCAGCGGGCCAAGCCGGAGACCACGCCGCTGCAGCGGCGGCTGGAGCAGCTCGGCCACGTCCTGCTGCTCCTCTCGCTGGGCATCGTGGCGGTGGTGTTCCTGCTGGGGCTCCTGCGCGGCGAGCCGCTCGTCTCGATGTTTCTCACGGCCGTGAGCCTGGCCGTCGCGGCGATCCCGGAGGGGCTGCCCGCGATCGTGACGATCACGCTCGCGCTGGGCGTCCACCGCATGGTCCGGCGGCACGCCCTGGTCCGGCGCCTCCCGGCCGTCGAGACGCTGGGCTCGACGACGGTGATCTGCACGGACAAGACCGGCACGCTGACGAAGAACGAGATGACCGTGACGCGGCTGTTCTGCGGGGACCGGCTCTACGAGGTGACGGGGGAGGGCTACGGGCCGGAGGGGGCGATTCGTGCCGCCTTTGACGTGAGGGGCGAGGCGGATGCTCCCGCGCGACACCCCGTATCCCTCGCCCCCGGCGCCTCACGCGCGGAGCTTGCGCTGCGCGAGCTGCTCACGGCGGCGGTGCTCTGCAACGGGGCGCACCTGCGGCGGGACGGTGGGACCTGGCTGGTCCTGGGCGACCCGACCGAGGGCGCCCTGCTCGTGGCCGCGGCCAAGGCCGGCCTGTGGAAGGACGCCCTGGAGGCGGAGCAGCCCTTCCTGGACGAGGTCCCCTTCGACCCCGAGCGCAAGATGATGACGGTGGTGCGGCGCGCCGGCGACTGCGTCCTGGCCTACGTCAAGGGCGCGCCGGACCTGCTGCTGGCGCGCTGCACGCACCGGCTCGCGGACGACGGGCGGGTCGAGCCGCTGGACGCGGAGGGGCGCGCGCGGGCGCTCGCGGCGAACGCGGCGCTCGCGCGGGAGGGGCTGCGCGTGCTCGGGCTCGCGTCGCGCGTCCTCGACCGGGCGCCGGCGGTGGCGCGGGCGGAGGAGCTGGAGCGGGACCTCCTGTTCCTCGGCCTGGCCGCGATGAAGGACCCCCTGCGGCCGGAGGCCCTGGCCGCCGTCCGGGCCTGCCGGGAGGCCGGCATCCGCACCGTGATGATCACGGGGGACCACAAGGAGACGGCGGCGGCGATCGCGCGGGAGCTGGGGCTGCTGGAGGAGGGGCGGGGCGCGCTGTCCGGCCCGGAGCTGGACAGGCTCGACGCCGCGGCGCTGGCCGAGCGGGTGGAGCGGACGGCCGTCTACGCGCGCGTCTCCGCCGAGCACAAGCTGCGGATCGTCCGCGCCTGGAAGGCGCGAGGGGCCGTCGTGGCCATGACGGGCGACGGGGTGAACGACGCGCCGGCGGTCCGGGAGGCCGACATCGGGATCGCGATGGGGCTCACCGGCACGGACGTGACGAAGGAGGCCTCGGCCATGGTCGTCACGGACGACAACTTCGCCTCCATCGCCGCGGCCGTGGAGACGGGGCGGGGGCTCTACGACAACATCCTCAAGGCCGTGCACTATCTCCTGTCGTGCAACATCAGCGAGGTGCTGCTGATGCTGTTGGCGGCGCTGCTCGGCCTGCCGCTCCCGCTGCTGCCGGTGCAGATCCTCTGGATCAACCTCGTGACCGACGGGTTTCCGGCCCTCGCGCTGGCCGCGGACCCACCGGCCTCGGACCTGATGCGCCGGCCGCCGCGCAAGCCCGGCGCGCGGATTCTGAGCCGCGCGCGCATCCTCGTCATGTTCGGCCAGGGCCTGTTCCTGGCCGCCCTGGCGCTCGCCGCCTTCGCCTCCTGCCTGTACGGCCTGGAGCAGGACCTCGCCCAGGCCCGGTCCATGGCCTTCACCGTGCTGGTGCTGGCCCAGCTCGTCCACGCCTTCAACTGCCGGAGCGGCCGCCGCTCGCTCTTCGCGATCGGGGTCGGGACGAACCCCGCCCTCCTGTGGGCGGTGAGCGGCTCCCTGCTGCTGCAGGTGCTGATCCTGACGGTGCCCTGGACGCGGGAGGTGTTCCGGGTCTCCGCCATGCACCCGGAACACTGGGCGCTCGCCGTCGGCCTGGGCCTCCTGCCCCTGCCCGCCGTCGAGGTCTGGAAGGCGGTGCGCCGCCGCCGCGCCGCGCGCGGGCCGGCGGCCTGAACCCGCGGCAATTCCACGGGTTACCCCGGACGTACAGCCCAACCCCTACGCCGGGTCCCGAGGCCATTGTGTTGCCCGGTCGGTCTTGGTAGAATCCCGCCCCTCGAAAGCGGCGGCACTCGGCCCGGAGCTCTCCGTGAGCGCGACTCCGCAGCCCTACAGCGGACCCGAGCGGCGGCAGGATCAGCGGCTCCGCCGCTCCTTCCTGGTTCAGTACCGGCTCAAGCACGGGAAAACCGGCCAGGCCCTCGGTGCCGGCAGCGCCTGGGCCTACGACCTCTGTCCCCACGGCATGCGCCTCCATACCCTCGGGCCGCTGCCCTGCCCGCCGGCCGAGCTGCGCGCCGGCCCCGTCCTCGTCGAGTGTCAGGTCACCGCCCACGACGGGCGCGAGTGCTGGCTGCGCGGCCGGAGCATCTGGGCCGCCTCGCCGACGCCCGCGCGGGGCAACGAGGCGCAGGACACCTTCTATCTCGGGATCGAGCTCGACCGCGAGGCGGACGCCGGCCGGACGGTGGACGGGCTGCTGCACGTCCATCCCGTCCCCTCGAAGCCCTCGCTCGACCAGCTCGCCTCGCTGCTGGAGCTCAGCCACCTGCTCACCTCCGCCGTGGACCTCGACCATCTGCTCCGGCTCATCCTGATCACGGCGAACCGGCTGATGTGCACGAACACCTCCAGCCTCCTGCTCGTGGACCAGGTGACGGGGGACCTGGTGTTCAAGGTGCCGCTGGGGCCCGCCAGCGAGCAGCTCAAGGAGATCCGCCTGAAGCCGGGGCAGGGGATCGCGGGCTGGGTGGTCAAGGAGCGGCGCCCGCTGCTCGTCAACGACGTGGCCAAGGACCCGCGCTTCGACGGGCGCGTGGACAGCGTCACGGGGTTCCAGACCAGCTCGATCCTCGCCGTGCCGCTCCAGGACCGGGGCCGGATCCTGGGCGTGATCGAGGTGCTGAACACGACCAAGGCGCAGCGCTTCGAGCAGTCGGACCTCGACCTGCTCTCGGCCTTCGCGGCCCACGCCTCGGTGGCCCTGCGGAACGCGCAGCTCGTCACGAGCATCAAGGAGGAGAACCGCTACCTGCAGGGCGTGCTGGAGGAGCGCTATCGGACCCTGGTCGGGGAGAGCGCATCCATGAAGGAGGCGGTGGCGCTGGCCCGCCGCGTGGCGCAGGCCCAGACGACGGTGCTGCTGCTCGGCGAGAGCGGGGTGGGCAAGGAGATCCTCGCGCGCTCGATCCACGCCTGGAGCCCGCGCGCGGGCAAGCCCTTCGTCGCCGTCAACTGCGTGGCGCTCTCCGACCACCTGCTGGAGAGCGAGCTGTTCGGCCACGAGAAGGGGGCCTTCACGGGGGCGCACCAGCAGAAGAAGGGGCTGCTGGAGGTCGCGCACGGCGGGACGCTGTTCCTGGACGAGATCGGCGACATGAAGCCGGAGCTGCAGGCCAAGCTGCTCCGGGTGCTCCAGGACCACGGGTTCGAGCGGGTCGGCGGCACGCACCCGATCAAGGTGGACATCCGCGTGATCGCCGCCACGAACCAGGACCTGGCCGCCGCCGTCCGCTCGGGGAAGTTCCGCAAGGACCTCTTCTACCGGCTCAACGTCGTGACGATCCCGCTGCCGCCGCTGCGGGAGCGGCGCCAGGACATCCTGCCGCTGGCGCGGTGCTTCATCGGGCGGTTCTGCCGGGACATCGGGCGGCCGCCGATGACGCTCGCCCCCGAGGCGGCGACGCTGCTGGAGCGGCACGACTGGCCCGGCAACGTCCGGGAGCTGGAGAACGCCATCGAGCGGGCGGTGGTGCTGTCGGCCGACGAGGTGATCGAGCCGGTGGACATCGCGCTGGGCGTCGCGGCCGTCGAGGCGCCGGCGGCCGAGTCCCTGATGGACCTGCCCTTCCACGAGTCCATCCAGGCCCACAAGCGCGCGCTGATCCAACACGCGATCCTGAAGGCGGGCAGCAAGAGCAAGGCCGCGCTCGCGCTCAAGCTCCAGCCGAACTACCTCTCCCGCTTGTGCCGCCAGCTCGGGATTCCCTGACCGGCCGGGCGGGCCGCCGGCGGAGGAGCCTCCGCGTCACCGGCCCCGGCGGGCCGGCTCCTGCCCGATGAACAGGTGCCCCAGCACGTGGTCGTCGTCCCGCAGGGTGGCGACGTGGAAGGAGAGCCGGGCCACGCCGCCCGTGGAGCGGACGACCTCCAGCGGGATGGCGGGGGGCAGCTCCTCGCCGCGGGCGAGGGCCTCGAAGACCTCGGCGGCGAGGCCGGCGGAGTTGGGGGAGAGGAGGTCCCGCAGGGCCAGGCCGACCATCTCCATCGAGGTCCGCGCCGCCTGGTCCTCGGCCTTGGCGTTGACCGCCTGGATCACCCCCAGCGGGTTCACGTAGAACAGGGCGTCCGGGATCAGGTCCAGCACGTTGCGAAATCGCCGCTCGCTCTCCTCGAGGGCCTTGGTGTTGTCCCAGAGCCGCTGCTCGAGCCGCGCGTGGGCCCGCTGCATGTCGTCCTGCTGCTTCTTGATCTCCGCCTGCTGCGCGGCCATCGTCTCCTCGATGCGCCTGAAAGCCTCCTCGAAGCGGTCCATCTCGTTGCCGGCGACGCCCGAGAACTCGAGGTGGGAGGGCACGTCGCGCATCTTGAGGCGCATTTCCATCCGGTCGAGGAGAGCGTGCAGCGGCCCGGTCACGGTCCGCCGCGTGGCCCAGTCCACGATGCCGATGAACAGGACGAGGAAGGCGAACCCCCCGCCGACCGTCATGAGCAACTGGCGCCGCGCCTCCAGGATGTACTCGTCCACCGGGAAGGTGATCTCCAGTCCCCCCATCACGTCGTTGAGCTTGAAGTCGCGCCGCGGGCTCCTCGGGTGGGCGTTGTGGCAGTCCACGCAGGACTGGGCGATGGCGCGGTCGGCGGTCATGAAGCGCAGGACGGTCTGCTCCCGCAGGCGCTCGATGCGCTCGAAGCGGCCGTTGGGGTAGGTGGACAGGTAGGCGAAGGCGTCCCGCTCGAACTGGTCCACGACGCCCTTGTCGGTGTTGATCGGCCAGGGGCTGATGAGGCTGGCCCGGAAGCCGTTCCGATGCGTCGCCGTGTATTCCGACACCTCGCGCAGGTAGGTGGCGGGCAGCGGGAAGCGGCCGTGCGCCTGCTGGTACGTCTCGTCGAGGACGCCCCCCAGCTCGGCCAGGCGCGGGACGATCACCGAGGCGTAGTACTGCCGGTCGGCCATGATCTGGAGCGCGACCGACTCGGCCCGCTTGGTGAGCATCTTCTCGATCTGGGCGGCGCTGACGAGGTGGAGACCGTACGCGGCCGCGGCCGTCATGAGGACGACGAGCGGGGCGATGGTCAGGAGCAGCTTCGACCTGATGCGCCAGTGATGGATGCGCGACATGAACGCTCGCAGGATGTGTCCGGGGCCCCCGCGGGGCGGGTCAGCTCCGCCCGTCCAGCAGCTCTCGCACCCGCCGCCAGAGCATGTCCTGGTCGAAGGGCTTCTGCAGGTAGGCCACGAGGTCCGGCGGCACGCCGTGCTGGATGCGGGTGTCCTCCGTGTACCCGGACATGAAGAGCACCTTGGCCTCCGGGTGGAGGCGCATCACACGGTCGGCCAGCTCGCGGCCGCCCATGCCGGGCATGACGACGTCGGTCAGCAACAGGTGGATCGGCCCCGTGTGCCGCTGGCACAGCCGCAACCCCTCCAGCCCGTCGCGCGCTTCGAGGACCGTGTAGCCCCGTGCCTCCAGCGTCCGCTTGAGGAACGTGCGCACCCCCTCCTCGTCCTCGGCCAGCAGGACGGTCTCGGCGCCGCGGGCCGTCTCCGCGGCCGCCGTCCCCGGCGCGAGCGCCGCCGCCGACTCGTCGGTCTGCGGGAGGTAGATGCGGAAGGTCGTCCCGCGACCGAGTTTGCTCTGGACCCGGACGGCGCCGTCGTTCTGCTGGACCATGCCGTAGACGGTGGACAGACCCAGCCCCGTCCCCTTGCCAGGCTCCTTGGTCGTGAAGAAGGGCTCGAAGATCCGGACGAGGGTGTCTTCGTCCATGCCGGTGCCCGTGTCGCAGACGACCAGCATCGTGTAGGCGCCGGGGCGCGGCAGGCCCTGCTCGCGTGCGGCCGCCTCGTCCATCTCGACCCGCGCCGTCTCGATCGTGAGCCGCCCGCCCGACGGCATCGCGTCGCGGGCGTTGAGGGCGAGGTTGATGAGGATCTGGTCGAGCTGCCCGCGGTCGGCGCGGACCGGTCCCGCCTGCGGGTCGAACAGCGTGACCAGCTCCACGTCCTCGCCGATCAGCCGGCGGAGGATCTCGCTCAGGTTCCCCACCGCGGCGTTCAGGTCCACCACCGTCGGCTGGATGGGCTGCCGCCGGCTGAAGGTCAGAAGCTGGCTCGTCAGCGTGGCGGCGCGGATGCCCGCGCGCTTGATCTCCTCCAGCTCGTCGCGCGAGGGGTCGTTGGGCGGGAGCCGGCGGGAGAGGATCTGGCAGTAGCCGTTGATGACCTGGAGGAGGTTGTTGAACTCGTGGGCGATCCCGCCCGCGAGGCGTCCGGTCGCCTCGAGCTTCTGCGACTGGAGCAACTGCTCCTGGCTCCTGCGGAGGGCCTCCTCGATGCGCCCGCGCCGCGCCACCTCCTGCCGCAGCTCCTCGGCGCCCCGCTCGGCCGCGTTCTTGGCCGCGACGAGGGAGGCGATGAGGTTCTGGTTCGCGAACCGCAGCTCCAGCGAGGCGAGGATGGTGCCGTGCAGGCGGAGCCCCGTGATGATCAGCGCGCCCGTGTACAGGGCGGCCATGAGGCCCATGGCGAGGTGCATCTCGTCACCCATCACCAGGAGGCGGGCCGTGGCCGGCAGCAGGGTGGGCAGGAGGTAGGCGAGGAAGGCCTCCAGCCTGGCGGTCAGGACGGCCAGGCCGCCGCCCGCCATGCCGGCCAGCACGAACAGGAGGAAGACCTGATGCGCCAGCGAATCGAGCGGAAACAGGAGAACGCTCGCGGCGCCCCAGCCCAGACCCTGGAGGCCCGCGCTGGCGACGTACCGGCGGTTCCAGCGGTCGGCGTCGCCGGGAGGCGGCGCGGCTCGCCGGTAGGCCACGACCAGGAGGGCCCGCCCGACCGTCACGGCCAGCATCGCGGCCGTCCAGCCGGCCAGGATGGACGCCGGGATCACCCGGCGCTGGACGAAGGCCAGGATCAGGACGTTGACGATGGTGGCGATGTGGGCCTGGGGGGCGTTCGCGTAGAGCAGACGGACCTGCTCGCCGAGGATGAGCAGGCCGTGCTCGCCGGTCGGCGGGGGCTCGCCCTCCGGGCGGGGGGAGAGCCATGTCGAGAAGATGCCCCTGTGCGCCATGGCGATCCCTCGGCCTCGCCGGACCCGGCCCGCGCGTTTCGCGAGGGCGAAGCCCATCATACTCCAAACGCCCGCCCGGGGAAATAGGCGGGCGCGGCGGCGGGGCCGCTCACGCCGGTAGGCGGCGTCCGCCGGAGGAGCGGTGACCGGCGTTCGTCGGGCGGGCGTGGTAGGATGGTGAGCCGCTTCGGGGGGGGCGACCTAGGCGCCACCGTTCCGGTCAGCGACGACGATCGCAGGCTGAACGAGCTGGTCCGCGGCTACCTCGCCCGGTCCGGGAGGGACGTGTTCGTCGCCGCGCACCCGTCGAGTCGTCCGCCGCTTCCGGAGCCCCGCGCCGGGACGAACCGTCGTCCGCCCGGCTGCGCGCCGATGTGCGGACTGTGCTCTTCCGCACCATGGCCGCTGCCGCCGGCTGGCGCCGGCCACCGGGCCCGCTCGACCGCCGAGAAAAAGCGCCGATCTTCCGTCGGTTGGAAGGTCGGCCCGCGGGCGGCCGTGGCACTTCGGTTGCTTGTCCAGCGACGCGAGAGGCGCCGGTCCCATGGCGCGCGCTCGGGGCCGCTTCCTTCTATGAAGGCGCTCTTCCCGAAGGGCATTCTCGCCTGGGTAATTGCCACCGGGGTCTGCCTGGTCGCGGCCGCCATCGCGCTCGTCAATCTTCTGGACCGGCGGGTCATCGAGCAGGCCGCCGCGAGCAATATTCAGGACGAATTTCACCGGGCGGCCGTCGCGGTGAGCCGGCTGGTCCGCAACGCCGGAGACCACATCCATGACGTGCAGTCCCTCCGCGAAGCCTTTCAGGACGTCCTGGAGCTGCGGCCGGGGATCCGCTGGCTGGAGGTCTTCGCATTCGATCACGGCGCCGCCGAACTGGTCCTCGCCAGCGACCCGACGCGCCCCAGCGCGCCGCTGACCGAGGCGGAGCGGGCCGCGGTGGAAGCCGGTCGCACGGTCGCGCGATTCGACGACTCGGTGCCGGACCGAGCCTGGATCATGACTGCGCCCGTCCAGGTCGAGGGGCGTGTGGAGGGCGCCCTCCGCGGACGTTTTTCCCTCTGGAAGTACGACAGCCTGATCCGGGCGGAGACCCTCCTGGCGGAGGAGGTCGGGGTCGGGGCGGTCGTGATCACCTGCCTGATCTTTCTCCTCCTGGTCCGGTTCGCCGTGCACCGGCCGGTCAGCCGGTTGCTGCGCGCGATGCGCCAGGCGGAAGGCGGCGACCTGGCCAGCAAGGCCCCGCTCGTGGGGCCGTCGGACATCCGGGAGGTGGCCGGTCAGTACAACCGGCTGCTCGACCGGGTCCGGGAAGCCGGCACCGAGAAGGAGCGGTTGCTGGGAGAGATCCGGGGACTCAACGAAACGCTCCTGGCCAAGGTGGCGGAGGCCACGGAGGAGCTGCGGCAGACCAGCCTGAGCCTGGCGGAGGCTCGCATCCAGGCGGAGCGGGTGGAGAAGCTGGCGGAACTGGGGGAGCTGTCGGCCGTCGTCGCCCACGAACTCGGCACGCCGTTGAGCGCGATTTCCGGCCACCTGCAGATGCTGGCCAAGGACACGGATCGGCAGGACCGGGACCGACGGACGGCCATCATCCGCTCGGAGATCGAGCGGATGACCGAGATCATCCGCCGCATCCTGGACTCGACCCGCTTGCCGATCCGACTGGCCCCCGTGGACGTGGGCGACCTCGTCCGGCAGGCCCTGGTCTTGATCGCGCCGGGTCTGCCCGGCAAGCGCATCACCGTCTGGACCAAGTTCGCGGCCGAGCTGCCCCACGCCGCCGGGGACGGGACGGCGCTCAAGGGGGTGCTGTTGAATCTGCTGACCAACGCCGTCCAGGCCATGCCCGACGGCGGGGAGTTGTCGGTCACCGCCGAACGGGTGACGGCGCCTCCGGAAGGCCTGATCGTCCTGGCCGGCAGCCCCGCCTTGGCCGAGGGGGCGATCCGCCTCATGGTCGCGGACACGGGGGTGGGTATCCCTCCCGACCGCCTCGACCGGATTTTCGATCCCTTCTTTACCACCAAGTCGGACGGCGGAGGGAGCGGGCTCGGCCTGGCCGTCTGTCACCGGGTGGTGGCCTCGTGCGGCGGGCGGCTGGCGGTGGCCAGCGCGCCCGGTCGCGGATCCCGGTTTACGGTCGATCTGCCCCGCTGGTCGGGAGACTCCGCGCATGGAGCATAAACCCTGGGCGCTGATCGTCGACGACGACCGGCGCCACGGCGAGATGTTGGGAGAAGCGCTCGCCCGGGCCGGCTTTCAGGTCGAGCTGGCGACCAGCGGCGAAGAGGCGCTGGCCATGGGTGGCCGGCGGGAGTACGGCGTCGTGTTCAGCGATATCCGCATGGGGGCGCTCTCGGGATTGGAGGTCCTGGAGTGGTTCCGCAAGACGGCACCCGACACCCCCGTGGTCCTGCTGACCGCGTTCGGGTCGATGGACACCGCCGTCCAGGCGATGAAGCGCGGCGCGTTCGATTACATCAACAAGCCGGTGAACCTGGACGAACTCACGTTGATCGCGACCAGGGCCGTCGAGCACCAGCGGCTCGTGCACGAGAATCGCGACCTCCGGCAGAGCCTCCACGACCACTTGCGGGTGTCCGTCCTGATCGGCCGGAGCCGCAAGATGCTGGAGGTCTTCAAGCTGATCGGCAAGGTGGCGGCAAGCCAGGTCGGCGTCCTGCTGCAGGGCGAAAGCGGCACCGGCAAGGAGCTGGTCGCGCGGGCCATCCACGACCACAGCGGCCGGGCGTCCAGGCGCTTCATCGCCATCAACTGCAGCGCCATCCCCGACACGCTGATCGAAAGCGAGCTGTTCGGCCACGTGAAGGGCGCCTTTTCGGGCGCCGATTTCTTCCGCCGCGGGCTGTTGGAGGAGGCGAGCGGCGGCACCTGCTTGCTGGACGAGGTGGGCGACCTCTCGCCGGCGGCGCAGGCCAAGCTGCTGCGCGTGTTGCAGGAACGGGAAATCCGGCGGGTCGGTGGCAACGAGGCGATCCCCGTGGACCTGCGCGTGATCGCCGCCTCCCGCCGGGACCTGCACCGCCTCGTGCGGGAGGGGCAGTTCCGCGACGACCTGCTCTATCGGTTGAACACCGTCACGCTGACCCTGCCTCCGCTGCGGGAGCGGGCCGAGGACATTCCCATGCTGGCCGAGTATTTTCTGGCGCACTACGGCGCGCGGCGCGAGCCGCCGGTCACCGGCATCGCCCCGCAAGCGATGGAGGCCTTGCAGCGGTTCGCCTGGCCAGGCAACGTGCGCGAGCTGGAGCACGTCATCGAGCGGGCGGTGACCTTGACCGTCAACCGCGTCCTGACCGTCGAGGACCTGCCGCCGGCGGTCCGGGAACGATCGCCCGACAACGGCCCGGCCCCGGCGGCCCCCGCGCCCCGCGAGCCGCTCGACCGGGTGGAACGCGACCACGTGCTGTCCGTCCTCAAGGCCTGCAAGGGGAACAAGAACCTCGCCGCCCAGCGGCTCGGCATCAGCCGCTGGGCCCTCTACCGGCTGCTGGACCGCTACCTCCTGAAGGATTCGGACTGACCCGCAGATTCATGAGCGCTTCTGCGGCAACCGCGGATTCGCGGCTGCGACAAGCCAGCGTGCGACTGCCGTGCATGCCGGCCGGCGGGCTCGCCGCTCGGACCCTCGACGTACGGTTTCAAGGACGCCTCGGGTCTTCGCGGCTCCACGCGCCCGTCTCGCGACGCGACTCCACGGTTTCGCGACGAACCGTCATGAATCGTGCGGGCTGACCCTTCCGGCGTGTCGCCCCGCCGTGGCGCCGAGCGCTCGGCGGGACGGCCGTGCACGAAGCGGGGTGCTGTGCGGTTCCGCCACAGCGCTCGCGCTCATCCCCCTGCGTGCGTCGCCGTTCGCCTCGCGCGGCTGACGAGACCCTTCAACGTTTCCCCGCAGTTCGAGGGTTGAGCCTCGCCCTCGCCGGTGGCACGGCGGTTGCTTGACGCAGTCGATACGCTCATCGTGCGGCGTTGAGGGGGTGGAGCGATGACTGCCGCCCGTTGTGACCGATGTCGAGGGCTTCTGGTGGCCGAGGAACTGGTCGAGCCGTGGCGGGAGGCGGGGCGGCCGTCGAGTTGGGGAGTGCGGTGCGTCAACTGCGGCGCCGTGGAAGACGCGGTCATTCTGGCCAACCGGCGGGAGCCCGCCCCCATGAAGCGGGTGAAGCTGCCGAAGCCGAGGTCGGCCTGGACAGCCGAGTGAGAGCGGCCCATGACCGTCGACAGGCGGCCGTCCGGGCGGGCCTGCGAGCCCGGCCGTCGGCCGGCCCGTTGCAGGAGGGGAGCATGCCGAGCCGGTGCCCGCGGATTCTTCTCGTGGACGATATGCCGGAGGCGCGGGAGTTGACCAGGACCATGCTGGACTTCGAGGGATACGCGATCGACGAGGCGGGCGACGGGCTGGAGGCGATCCAGAAACTGGTCGCCGACACCTATTGCCTCGTCGTGACCGATTACCACATGCCGCGCATGGACGGCCTGCAGCTCCTGCAGTATGTCCGTCGTCATTGGCCGACTCTCCCGGTCATCGTGCTCACCGGCGAGCGGATCGGCGAGTTGGTCGCGCGGGAAGGGGGCTATGCGTGGATTCCCAAACCCCACCCCGTGAATGAGTTCATCCGCACCGTGCGGCGGGCCGTCGCGGGAGCGCGGCCTGTCCAGACGGCCCCCGCCCCCTCCCGCCCGCGGCGGTCATGACGGCGCTCGGGAAGCGGCTTGCCCTGCCGGACGGCCGCCCCGGCGACCGATGCGGCGGGGGTTGGGGGCGCGGCGTCGCGCGGATGCAGGTCTGCTGCGATTTCGACGGGACGATCACCCTCGTCGACGCCACGGACGCCGTGCTGCGGGCGTTCGCCCGGCCGGCCTGGATCGAATGGGAGGCGCGATGGGAGCGGGGGGAGATCACGGCCCGGGAATGCCTCTCCCGCCAGGTCGAGCTGATCGAGGCCGATCGGGACACCCTGGTCCGGTTCGCGGCCGCCTTGCCGATCGACGAGGGGATCGTCGCGCTCGAGCGCCGGTGCGCCGAGCACGGCGTCCCGCTGGCGATCGTGAGCGACGGCCTCGACCTGCTCATCGAGGCGGTCCTGAGCCGCCACGGCCTCCTGCACCTGCCGGTGTTCTCCAGCCGCCTGCGGTGGGATGCACGGGGCGCGCCGTCGCTCAGCTTTCCGTTCGCCGCCCCGCGGTGCGACAGCGGCGCCGGGACCTGCAAGTGCGCGTTGGTCTGTCGCGGGGGGGCTTCCCCCGCGACGTCCGTCTACATCGGGGACGGCCGGTCCGACCGGTGCGTGTCGTCCAGGGCCCAGCGGCTCTTCGCCAAGGGGGCGCTCCGAGCATGGTGCGACCTCCAGGGCCTCGCCCATGAACCCTTCGAGAAGCTCGCCGACGTCGCCGAGCGACTGTTCCCCACCATGGAGGTGCGCGACCCATGACGGCTCTGCCCATGATCCAGACCACCGAAGAGGCGCTCCGCGTCAAGGAGGCCCGGTACTGCTCCCACGGCGACACGGTCCACTACTCGCCCCTGCCCAAGTTCTTTCGAGGCTGCGAGGGCAGCTTCCTCTACGATCGCGACGACCGTCCGTACCTGGACCTGCAGATGTGGTACTCGGCCGTCAACTTCGGCTACCGGAATCGGTCCATCACGGAGGCGGTCAAGACGCAACTGGACCGCTTGCCGCAACTGGCCTGCCAGTACCTGCACGAGGAGAAAGTGCTGGTGGCGGAAAAGCTGGCCGGTGAATGCCTGCGGGCCTTCGGTCTGGAGGGGCGGGTGCAGTTCAACGTCGGCGGCGCGCAGGCCGTCGAGGATTCCCTCAAGCTGGTCCGCAACGGGACCGGGAAAACCCTCTGCATGGCCTTCATGGGCGGCTATCACGGCCGGACGCTCGGCGCGTCCGAGATCACCTCCAGCTATCGCTACCGCCGTCGCTTCGGACACTTCGCAAACCGCGCGCACTTCGTGCCGTTCCCCTACTGTTTCCGCTGCCCCTACGGCAAGAAGCTCGACGACTGCGGGTACTACTGCGTGAACCAGGTCGAGCGCCTCTTCGAGACCGAGTACAACTCGTTCTGGGACCCGCGGGCGAACGAGCCGGAGTTCGTGGCTTTCTACGTGGAGCCGGTGCAGGCGACGGGCGGGTACATCATCCCGCCGCCGGAGTACTTCGCGCGGTTGCAGCGGATCCTGGCCGAGCGCAAGATCCTCCTCGTGGACGATGAAATTCAGATGGGGTTCTTCCGGACGGGGAAATTTTGGGCTCTCGAGCACTTCGGCGCGCGGCCGGACATCGTCGTCTTCGGCAAGGCCATGACCAACGGCCTGAACCCCCTGTCCGGCCTCTGGGCCCGGGAGGCGCTGATCTCACCCGCGCGCTTTCCGCCGGGGTCCACCCATTCGACCTTCTCGTCCAACCCGCTGGGGACGGCCGCGGCGCTCGCCACCCTGCGCTGGATCGAGGAGCGGCGGTACGAGGAGACGGTGCCGGAGAAGGGCGCGTATTTCCTGTCGCAGCTCGCGGAGCTGAAGCGGCGCCATCGGACGATCGGCGACGTGTGCGGTCTGGGCCTGGCGCTGCGGATCGAGGTGACGCGGCCCGACCGCTTCACCCCCGACAAGGCGCTCGCCGACCGGATCTTCGAGGCGGGGCTGGCGGGCGACATCCCGACGCCCCGCGGTCCGATGGGGCTGGTGCTGGACATCGGCGGCTATTACAAGAACGTCTTCACTCTCGCGCCGTCGCTGGAGATCACCAGGGAGGAGATCGACCTGGGGATCGAGCTGCTCGACCGCCTGTTCACGGCATGCGCTCAGGCCTGACTCCGCCGCGGCGGCTGCAACGGTCCGGCATCCTGGACGGCATGGTGGCCCGCCGGCCGACGGACTTCGCCCTCCATGCCGGCTCGCACGTCCTCGTCTACCTCATCCACGGCGTCACCGGGACCCCCGTCGAGATGCACTATCTGGCCAAGGGACTGGCGCGGCATGGGTGGGATGTCTACGCCACCACGCTGCCCGGGCACTGTACCAGTCTCCGGGACCTCGTGCGGACCGACGAGCAGGATTGGCGCCGGCACGTGCGGGCGCAGCTCGTCTTTGCGCGGCGCCGCTACGGCGTGGTCTTCGTCGCCGGCCTGAGTGCGGGAGCCCTTCTGGCGTTGGACGCGGCCGCCGCCCTCCCGGTCGACGGCGTGGGCGTCATGTCCCCGACGCTCGTGTATGACGGGTGGAACACGCCGTGGTCGCACGCCCTGCTTCCTCTGGCCCTGCGCGTCGTGCCGCCCTCCTGGCAGCACTGGCTGTTCCACATCGACGGCCCGCCCTTCGGCATCAAGGACCCCGTCCGTCAGGCGCGGGTCCGGGCCGCCTACCGCCCCGCGGCGATTCTGCGGGAGTGGCTCCGGGATCGGATGAGGCGAGCCCGCCCGACGGAACGCAAGGGGAGTCGGCCGCCGTCGTCGGCCTCGCTGGGGTATCCGCTATTTCCGTTGAAAACCCTCGCGGACGTCGATCGGTTGATCGCCGCGGTCCGTCCGCGCTTCGGCGCGGTGACGGCCCCGACCGTGATCCTGCAGGCCAAGGAGGACGACATGACCAGTCCCCGCAACGCCGCGCTCGTCTTCGGCGAGATCGGCTCGAAGGAGAAGCGGCTGATCTTGCTCGATGACTGCTACCATGTCATCACGGTGGACAAGCAACGGCATCTGGTGGTAGCCGGCCTCGTCGAGTTCTTTGGAGGGCTGGGAGGGCTGGGTGCCTGAGGGAGAGCGGGCGGCTCCGCCGCGCTCAAATTTCCAGCCGCTTGCGTCCAGCGGCTCCCGGAGCGGCTCCAGGCCCTCGAGGCGGAGGTTCTGCGGCCTTGCCGGGAGGACCCTTGGGATCTTGCCCTGACGGTCCGAGCGGGCAGGCCCTCGCCCCGGGGCATCTGCGAGGTCGAGTCCGTGGGCGAGCCGCGCTTCCCGGCCCGAGCGATCACCGCCCTTGGGCGGCCCCGCCCTGAGCAAGAAGGAGGCGGTGGCCCTGACCCTCCACAGCGGAGCGGCGGGTATCGCCCCCTTTGTCCGCTCACCGGACGTGCATGCCTACTTCGTAGGGGATCGGGAGCGGCTCGTGAAAACTCTGGATCTCGGGCCCGTGGAATCCGCCGGCGCCGTCCATCGCTTGGAGCCGTACGATGAGGGCGTCTTTTATCGGACGCGGACCATCCGAGGGGGCCGTGTGGTCTCTCCACGCAGCTCGCTCTCGACCTCGTCAAATACCCGGCTCGTGGACGCGAGCCGGCGGAAGCGCTTCGCCGCCAGAAGTTAGGTGCTGAGCACCCAATGCCGCGACCCCGGAACGGGAGTTTATCGCGCGCGTGAGCGACTGCGGGGGCATCGCCCCAGAGCTGCTCATGAGCGATCCGGCGATGCCGGGACGACCCGCGAGCATCCGCGCTCCGCCAGAAGCGCGCTCAACGTGCGACGGCAGCACGAGGTGAAGGAAGGGGCATAGGTGAAGATGCGACCGCGCCGAAAGACTCCCGGTACCTTTCCGGACAACTGACGCCCTTATCTTCGTCCACTGCCGAGCACCTCGACCAGCTCCGCCACGACCTTCACCCGCCCCTCGTCCGCGCCGGTCAGCCCGATGGGCTCGAAGGCCGGATTGATCGGCTTGAGCGTGATCTTCGTGTGGCGCCAGGAGTCGCCACGGGTCGCCTTCTCGCTCTCGTAGCGCTTGACGGTATAGCGCTCGCCGGTCTCGGGGTCGGTCGCGTCGCGGAGCTGGACGAGCACGGTCTTGCCCTGGCGCGTGCCCTCGACCGGGGCGCGGAAGAGGCAGTACGCGCCGTCCGGAATCGCCGGCTCCATGGACTTGCCGACGACTTGAGCCACGAACATGCCCTTGCGGAGACGGTGGCGCGACGCGACCGCGACCCACTCGAAGCCGTCGTCCTCGATGTGCTGCGGATCGCCGAACGCGCCGGCGGCGGCCTTGAGCGGAACGAGCGGCGCGCAAGTGACATAGCGCTCTTCGGGACGGCCTTCGACCAGATGCAATCCCGGCGGGAGCGGTCGTTCGGACGCCGCCGTCCCCGGTTCCGCCGAGTCGGCTCGCAACCGCCGGTACGCCTCCGACGCCATCCACGCACTCACGAGATCGCGAAACGGTACGTCGTTCATGTAGCGGACGAAGATCTCCTCGTTCTGATCCATGCGCTCGACGAACAGCCGCTCAAGCAGCCCGCGGAATACCAGCTCGAACTTGTCCGCGGGATTCACGGCGGCCGCCTGCCGCAGGCCCTCGTCCGTTACCGCGGCCGCGACGATCTGATCGAAGAAGAGCTGGTCGGCCTGGGTGAAGTCCGTGCCGAACCGCTCGTTGACCAGGTCGATGAGCTGCGAGAGCGGGACGGCCTCCTCTCGCGCCAAGCCGGAGCCGACTTCCTTCGGCCCATCGAGCGGCTGGGCCGTGCCGTCTTTGAGCGAGATCGAGCCCTCGCTGATCTTCTGCAGCCGGTAGTACTCGAGCCGCACCTCGTCGTCGAACTGATAGAGCGGGCCGCGATGGCGCCGCGGGAGCTTCGCCGCCAGGTGGCGGAGAAACACGTAGAGGCGCTCGAGGTCGGAGTCCTGGTAGGGGATGATCTGGCTGAGGAAGGCGTACAGATTGCGGAACGCCTGGATTTTGCTTCGGAACAGCTCCGCCTCTTCTTCCTTGTCTCGCCAGCGCACGCCGAACCGCGACACCGCGGGATCGAGCGCCGCATTCATGGCCTGATGGTCCTGCGCGCTCTGGCGCTGCTTCGGTTTGAAGTAGACCGCGCAGAACCGCTCGACCTCCTCGGCCAGGTAAATACCGGCCGCATCGAGCTCGCCCTTGACTGCGTACAGACGGGCGGGATCGACCTCTCCGCCCATCACCGCGCCTTCGTAGTAGGCCTTGAACGCCTCGCGGATCTCCTCCCGGTCGTTCACGAAGTCCAGCACGAAGGTGTCTTCCTTGAGCGGATGCGTGCGGTTGAGGCGCGAGAGCGTCTGCACGGCCTGGATGCCGGCCAGCCGCTTGTCCACGTACATCGTGTGCAACAGCGGCTGATCGAACCCGGTCTGATACTTCTCCGCCACGAGCAGGACTTGGTATTCCTGCGTTGCAAACTTCTCAGGTAGCTCCTTCTCGCGGATGCCGAGATTCATCTGCTCCTCGGTGTAGGTCACGCCTGGGAGCTTGTCGTCCACCACCGTGCCGGAGAAGGCCACCAGGGTCTTGATCGCGTAGCCCTTCTCCCGGATGTAGCGATCGAAGCTCTGCTTGTAGCGCACCGCCTCAAGCCGCGAGCCCGTAACTACCATCGCTTTGGCCCGACCGCCGATCTTGTGGCGCGTGACCGCCTGGAAGTGCTCGGCCATGACTTCGGTCTTCTGCGCGATGTTGTGCGGGTGCAGCTTCATGAAGCGCGCAAGCGCCCGGGCGGCCTTCTTGCGCTCGACGTGGGGGTCGTCGGCGCAGGCCTTGAGCAGCTTGTAGTAGGTCGCATAGGTGGTGTAATGCTGGAGCACATCGAGGATGAAACCTTCCTCGATCGCCTGGCGCATCGTGTAGCGGTGGATCGGCCCGCCGTTCCGTCCGAAGACCGCGAGCGTCTTGTGCTTGGGCGTGGCCGTGAAGGCGAAAAAGCTCAGGTTCGCCTGCCGGCCGCGCTTGGCCATGCTGCGGAAGAGCTCTTCCAGATCGGGCGCGCCTTCCTCGGCCGCGTCGCGAGCCGCCTCCTCCCGCAACACCTCGCCGCCGAGCACCTCTTTCAGGTCGGTCGCCGTCTCGCCGCCCTGCGAGCTGTGCGCCTCGTCCACGATCACCGCGCAGCGCCGAGTCGGCAGCACGCCCGTGCCGCGCTCGCCGCGCTCCTCGGCCAGCTTGAGCAACTGGCGCGAGACGAACGGAAACTTCTGCAGCGTCGTGATGATGATCGGGACGGCGTTTTCTAGTGCCTCCGCGAGCTGGCGCGAGCTCTCGTCGATCCTCTGCACCACCCCGCGCTTGTGCTCGAACTGATAGATCGTGTCCTGGAGCTGCTGATCCAGCACCACCCGGTCGGTGACCACGATCACGCTGTCGAAGACGCGCCGGTTGGTCGCATCGTGCAAAGACGCGAGCCGGTGCGCGAGCCAGCCGATGGTGTTGCTCTTGCCGCTGCCCGCCGAGTGCTCGACGAGATAGTTGTGGCCCACGCCCTCGGTTCGCGCCGCGTCCACGAGCCGGCGCACGGCGTCGAGCTGGTGGTAGCGCGGGAAGATCATGGATTCGACCTTCACCTTGCGGCCCTGATCGTCGCGCTTCTCCTCGATCTGCAGGTGGATGAACCGCGCGAGGATGTCGAGCAGACTGTCGCGCGAAAGCGCCTCTTCCCACAGATAGGCCGTGCGATAGGTGCGTCCGGCCGGATCGGGCGGGTTGCCGGCGCCGCCGTCGCAACCCTTGTCGAAGGGGAGAAAATGCGTCGCGCTGCCCGCGAGCCGCGTGGTCATGCGCACCGACTCGGTGTCCGCGGCGAAGTGCACCAGCGTGCGGCGCTTGAACTCGAAGATCGGCTCGCGCGGGTCGCGGTCGCGCCGGTACTGGCGCATTGCGTCGTTCACCGTCTGCCCGGTGAGCGGGTTCTTGAGTTCCACGGTGACCACGGGAATGCCGTTGAGGCTCAGCGTCACGTCGAGCGACTGCTCCGAGCGCGGCGAGTAGTGAAGCTGGCGCGTGATGCCAAGACGGTTGGCCGCATAGCGCGCCTCGAGTTCCGGGTTGAGCTCATGGGCGGCCTTGAAGAACGCCACGCGCAGCGTCCGGCCGTAGCACTTGAAGCCGTGCCGAAGCGTGGCGAGCGAGCCGTTCAGGTCCATCCACTTGGTGAGGTCCGCCAGCACCTGCTCGCCGGTCTTTACGCCGTGCAGCGCCTCCAGCTTCGCCCATTCGGTGGGCTGGGTCTCGCGGATGAACCCGAGCGCCACGTCGGGAAAGATCGCGCGCTCCCGGTCGAAGCCATCGCGGGAGATGGACACGTATCCGTTGGCGAGCAGATGCTGCTCGATGGCGGTCTCGAAGGCGGATTCGGAATGGCGGGGATCGCTCATCGTCTCGGCCCCAGGATGAATCGTGCCCGTTCCAGTCGCAGCATCTCATAGGGCGTCATGCACTTCAGCCTCATGCCGATGGCGACGTTCGGGATCTTCACCTGACGCACGCCGTCGCTCGGCACCTCGTGCGTGACGACCACACGGCGGTGCGCGTGGGCGTGAGCGACGAGGTAGTAGTCGGCGTCTTCGAGGAACGCGCCGATGGCGCCCGGACGATAGCTCTGGCCGCGTACCCACTCCGCAACGGCGGCAAGGCTAGGCAGCATTCGATCATCGGGCGGCAGGAAGAACACCGGCCCGCGCTGACGCGCCCAGTCGCTCAGCTCGTCGTTCCCCGCGCGCAGCTCGTCACCCACCTTCTCGATGCTGAACACCTTGCCGGCCGCATGCTGCCTATCGAGCCAGTCCCAGAAGGCGGGGCAAAAATCGAAGCCGTAGTGGTGCCGCTTCGCCTCGATGAACACGTTGGCATCGAGGAGGTAGGCCATCAGACCACCACCCCCAATTGCCCGCCGAGTTCACGGAAAGTCGCATCCCGCTTGATTCCCAGCATGCGAAAGGCTTCTCGGTACAGCGTTCGGCCCTCCAAGGTGCTCAAGACCAGGGCGCGGGCGAAGCGTTTCGACACGCGGGCTCCAAGAGTCAGGTAGAAATCCCCGCCGCTGCCCTTCGGAAGATTCCGCAGGCGCCGCACTTCCTCTTCGTACGCGTTCCAGTACGTGTCGCCGCGCAGCGTGCCCGCGTCGTGCATGCGGCGCAACACGACCAGCGTGCTTACCTTGAACCGGCGCGCCAACCGATTGAGTTCGGGGCCCAGTTCCGCGCGGCGATTGTGCTCTGCACGGAAGGTCTCGAGCGGAACGAGCAGTTCCGCCGCCACGCGGTTGCACCAGCGCTCCACCGCTTGCGCCGGAGCTTCGGCCGGCTGCGAATCCGACAGGGCGGTTTGACCGAGCCAGATATGCGCCAGCTCGTGGGCGAGCGTGAACATCTGTGCCGCCTTGGTATCGGCGCCGTTGATGAACACGAGCGGCGCAAGCGGATCGGCAAGCGCGAAGCCGCGGAACTCCTCAGGATCGAGCTTGCGCCGGTTGTTGCTCCCGACGACTCCGCTCACCATCACCAGCACGCCCAGCGCATCGGCCTGCTCGATGAAGCGGCGCAGCGCTTCGGTCCACGTGGGCATCTGGCGCCGAGCATCGAGGTCGAATCCGAGGGTCTCGCGCATCGTCGCCGCCGTTCGCACCACGTCATCGCTCACGGTCACGGCGCCCACGAACGGCATGGGTTCCATGCCCTCGGCGCGCGCGAAGTCGCGATACCAGTCCTGCCGGAGCTGGCACAGATAGACGATGTCGAGCAGGTCAGGGCTCGGCCGCCGCAGGCGGGCGTCCCGGACGGTGCGGAAGTCCGGGATTGGCATCGGTTCCTCGGGTGGCTCAGAGAGGAAGAAGTACCCGAAGGGGGTGTGCGTCGCCTTGGCGAAATTCTCGAGTTGTTTGAAGGTCGGTCGCTTCTCGCCGCGCTCCCAGGCGGGGAGCTGGCGGAAGCGGGCCGCGAGGTTGCGCGGCTGGTACCCAGCGCGTTCGCAGGCCCAGCGCAACAGCTCCGGCTTGACCGCGACGCGCGTCATGCCGCGCTCCCCACGTCAATCTGTCCGGTCACGGCCGCACTGATGAGCGCGGCGCGCCGTTCCTTGAGCAGCGCGATGCTGCGCTCGGTCGCGGCGCGAAGGGCATCGAGCTTGGCGGTCTCCTCGGTGATGTGTTCGACGATGGCACGTTGCTCGTCCAGCGGGGGCACAGGTAGCCAGACGTTCCGCACCACTTCCTGGCTGATGTTCTGCATTGAGTTGCTCGCGCCTGTCGCTGTGCGCTCAAAATCGAACCTGCCCGAAGGCGTGCGCAGGAAGTAGACAAGAAACCCTTTCAGCAATGCGGCAGTGTTTACATCGAGTCTGTACAGCTTGTCGCAAAGCAGGAGTCGCGGGCGAACATCATGCGCAATCGCGGCGCTGCCTAGGAGATCGGTCGTGTTGGCCCGACTCATCAATACGTCACCGGGGCGAATCTCGAGATTTGGCAGCGGAGTTTCGTGGTCCGGCAAACGCTTATTCTCGTCGGGGTTGAACGCATCGCCATTCACGCAGCCAGCCTTGAGTACTCCCCAATCGTCCGGGCCTGCCGGCACAGCCTCGCATTGCGGCGACCACCCCTGCTCGATGCGATGAAGATGGAACTTCAGGCGGGTGGCTTTCCAATGCACCGGAATCTCCCCAAGCCACAGGATGCCGGAATCCTTCATGGGGGCGTTCGGGTCGAGGCCACGGGTGACGGCGCGGGTGATGAGCGCCCGGCGCTTCTCGGCCAGCAGCGCGAGCACGCGCTCCTTCGCCGCAATCAACGCATCGATCCGCGTCGTCTCGCGGTCGAGGTAGTCGGCGATAGCGCGTTGCGTGGGGAGCGGCGGGACAGGGATCCGATAGTCGCGAATAAAATCCTCTGGCACGCGCTGCTGGCCCGCTGCGCCGGTCATGCTCGCTTCGCCAAGCTTCCGGAAGCGTGGATCAACCGTTACATAATAGAGGAACTTGCCATCGAGTTCCGGCCCCGGCGTGAGGACGTGTAGCTCTGTTGTGCCGTAACCGACGCCACCGAGCATGCCTTGAATCAGGGCACCTTTCCCGTTCTCGAAACACGGGGTGATCTTCGCGATCACGACATCTCCATCGAAAAACTGCGAGTAGCCCGACTCGACCTCTTCGATCGGGCGAGTGGTTGATATATCGAGCTGCCCCTGTTCGCCGATGGCTTCCATAGGCAGAAACGTCACCTCAGAAAGACAAGGGCGCTGCCGCCGCTGAACCGCAGCGTTCCGAGATGTTAGGAACCGCAGCTTCTTGCTCGGCCAGGACTTTGGTGCAACCACACTCACTCCGTCACCTCCCGCAGCAGCCGAGGGATCACCGCCCGTACGGAAAGTCTTCATTTCCGCCCCCTTTGCTTCTTGCGGAGTCGCGCCTTGCCGGGCAGGGCGGAGGCGGGTGTCGCTTCGCGCGCGGCCCGCTGTTCCAACGCCTGTCGGGAGCGTTCGATGGCCGCGTGCAGTCTGCGCTGGAGGACCTCCTTGGGCGGCAGTGCGGTCAGGTATTCGGCGACATGGATGCCGGACTGTCCCAGTTCCAGCAACTCGATCTGTTCGGCGCTCTTGCCGGCGCAGAGGATGATGCCGAGCGGCGGTTCTTCGCCCGGCCGGCGCTCGTGTTGGTCGAGCCAGCGCAGGTACAGCTCCATCTGGCCTTTGTGCTCGGGCCGAAAGCGGTCGAGCTTGAGTTCCACGGCCACCAGCCGCCGCAGGTCGCGGTGGAAAAAGAGCAGGTCGAGATAGAACTCGTCGTGATCCACCGTGATGCGCTTTTGGCGTGCCACGAACGTGAACCCGCCGCCCAGTTCCAGCAAAAAAGCCTCCATCTCCCGGAGGATGGCCGCTTCGAGATCCTTTTCCTGAAACGCGTCCCGTAGGCCGAGGAAATCCAGCAGATACGGATCCCGGAAGACGAGGTCGGGCGACATGCGGTCTTCGTCGCGCAGGGCTTGCAGTTCGTTTCTTGCCAAGTCTGCCGGTTTTCTGGAAAGCGCCGTGCGCTCATACAGCATGGACGCGATCTTCTGCTGCAGCGTTCGGGTGCTCCATCGCTCTACCCTGCACATCTCGGCGTAGAAATCGCGCTGCACCGGGTCCGGCAGATACATGATGGCAAGGAAGTGCGTCCAGCTCAATTGTCTCATCAGCGCTGAGACAATCTTTTCGTCGGGGAACACCTCGGCAAAGCGGATCATGTGTCGCAGGCTTTTCTCGGAAAATCCCCGTCCATACTCCGTTTCCAATTGTCTCGATACTGTCGCGACAATCTCTTGTCCGTATGCCGCCCTGGTCCCCTTCAGGATTTCCCGGCGGATCCGCTCGCCGATCCGCCAATACAGCATGGTCAGGCCGGCGTTCACCGTAACCGCGACGGCGGCACGGGCTTCTTCGATCAGCCGCCGGATGTCGCCAAGCAACCTGTCTGCGGTAGCCGGAACAGCGGATGCCTTTGCCGGTTTGTCCCTCACTGCGTGACCTCGCGCAGCAGCCGCATGATCTCCTCCTCCGCCTGCTTCAGCTCCGCATCGATCTCCTCCAGCGGGCGCGGCGGGGTGTACTTGTAGAAGTGCCGGTTGAAGTTGATCTCGTAGCCCACCTTGTCCTTGGCTCTGTCCATCCAGGCATCGGGCACGTGCGGGCGCACCTCGCGCTCGAAGTAGGAAGCGATGTCCTCTTTGAGCGGCACGCTCTCGAAGTCGCGCAGGTCCGGGTCGGGCTCATACGCGGGACGCGTACCCTCACCCCCAGCCCCTCTCCCAGCGGGTGAGGGGAGCAGAACCGGTGCAGCCTGAGGATCCTTCACGGTGAAGACGCTGCGGAAGAGCTTCTGCTCGGGCGCCTTCCAGCGCGAGCGGCGCTCGTGTAGCAGATCCTGGATGCGCTCCCACACGGCGTTCCAGTCGCGTTGCGGCTCGCGCCCCAACGCCTCGTCGATGGCCTGCACGTCGTCAAGCAGGTGCGGGTACGCGTCGAGGAAACGCGCCTTGTCCTCGGTGGTCATCCGGTAGGTGAGGCGCAGCGGGCGCTCGACGGTGACGCGGGTGTAGCCGAAATCGGCGTTGTCGAAGATCCTGGAACGCTCGTTATTCTCGAAGCGCCCGTACAGGCGCACGATCTCCTCGATCTGCGCCGCCGAGAGGTGGCGGCGCTTGTCGCCGAGGCTGCGCTTGCTCTCCTCGCTCCCCCCGGCCGTCCAGAACTCGCGTGCGTCGAGGAGCTGGATCTTGCCCTTGCGCCGCCTCTCCTTGCGGTTGGTGACGATCCAGACGTAGGTGCCGATGCCGGTGTTGTAGAACATCTGCTCGGGCAGGGCGACGATGGCCTCGAGCCAGTCGTTCTCGATGATCCACTTGCGGATGTCGCTCTCGCCGGAGCCTGCGCCGCCGGTGAAGAGCGGCGAGCCGGAAAAGACGATGGCCAGGCGCGAGCCGCCTGCCTGCGCCGCAAGCGCGGCAGGCAGGTGCTTGTGCTTCTGGGGTTGCACTGGTTCGAACTTGGCGATCATGTGCTGGAGGAAGAGCAGCGCGCCGTCGTTCACGCGCGGGAGCCCCGCGCCGAAGCGGCCGGCGAAGCCCAGCTTGTCGTGCTCGCGCTCGATTTCCTTCTGCTGCTTCTTCCAGTCCACGCCGAAGGGCGGGTTGGTGAGGAAGTAGTCGAACGTCTCGCCCGCGAACTGGTCCTCCGTGAAGCTGTCGCCGAAGCGGATGTTGTTGCCCGTACCGTTGTGATCCACGTGCTTCATCAACATGTCGGAGGCCGCGGTGGCGAAGGCGCGCTTGTTGTAGTCCTGCCCGTACACAAAGAGTCTGGCCTGGGGGTGGTGCTCGCGCAGGTAGTTCTGGGCCTCGGCCAGCATGCCGCCGGTGCCGCAGGCCGGGTCGAGGAGCTTGCGCACGGTGCCGGGCGTGGCGAGCAGCTTGTCGTCCTGGATGAAGAGCAGGCTCACCATCAGCCGGATGACTTCGCGCGGCGTGAAGTGATCGCCCGCGGTCTCGTTCGCCAGCTCGTTGAAGCGCCGGATCAGGTTCTCGAAGATGAGCCCCATCTGCTCGTTCGGCACCCGCTCGGGGTGCAGGTCCACGTCGGCGAACTTCGAGACCACGAGGTAAAGGATGTTCGCCTCGCGCATCTTCTCGATCTCGGCCTCGAACTCGAAGAACTCGAAGATGCGGCGCACGTTGGCCGAGAAGCCCTTGATGTAGCTCACCAGGTGCTGGGCGATATGGTCCGGGTCGCCCTTGAGCTTCTCGAAGTCGAGCGGTGAGTGATTGTGGAAACGCTGGCCCGAGGCTTTGTTGAGCCGGGCATCCAGCGCCTCGCCCTTGAACTTGTCCTTGGCGCGCGCGTATTCGGCCAGCACCTTGGCCTTGGTGGTGCCAAGCACGCAGTCGAAGCGGCGCAGCACCGTCATGGGCAGCATCACGCGCTCGTACTGCGGGGGGCGGTAGGGGCCGCGCAGGAGGTCGGCGATCTGCCAGATCAGGTTTGCGAAGTAGTTGTGGTCAGGCATCGGTCGGGGCGCCCCAGCGGTCGAGCTGCGTCCACCCGCGCAAGATTGAAAACGCCGACGCAACAGTCGGCGCGGTCGGCTGCCTGGATGGTTTCGTGGAGGGCGGGCAGGAGAGCTTGCTCGATGGTGTCGAGGGTACGAGGCATGACGCCACGAGGATACTGTTTTTTCGCCTATGTGACAACGCGAAAGGTCTGAGGAAGCACAACAGGAGCTTCTGCGAGGGGCATGGCGGTCCAGGTTCCGCAGCGTCTGCACGACACATCGCCGGACCGCGAGCTCCGGCCAACTGGTCTCCCGGCCTGCCCGCAGCCCGGGGTTCCCGTGGATGACGGCGAGCCGGGGGCGCCGGGGCCCACGGGCAATCGGGCTCTCCAGCAGCCCCCGCCCCGCCACCGCGGACTCACTGGTGAGCCGTTCTACGACCTTCTGTCAGTAATCATGCCAAATTGACCCCTGTCATCATGTGAAATTGACCCCTCT